>CALDGV010000772.1 GCA_937941745.1 uncultured Prosthecobacter sp.
TTGGTCGTCAAGATCGCGTCCCGGGCAAGCTGCGGCCCGGAGAGATGCTTGTCGGAGAACAGAGTGCGGAAGGGGATTGGTTTCCGCGAAATGGAAATGAGAAAAGTGCCGGCCCAGTCTATGCCACCTCCCTGGCACTCCTCAGCCTGAGCGTGTATCACCACTTCCTGCCCATTTACCAAAAGTAGGTTTTCTTGCCTGAAATGCCTTTGTGCGGCAGCGTGCTGACACTCACTCTTTTCTTTTTGTGTTCCCAAGCATCACCAGCCATTCACCAGCCGTCAAAATCTGCGGAATCACTCAGGAGCAGCAGGCACGGGACATCATCGCTTTAGGAGCTGATGCCCTGGGGATCAATTTCTGGCCGAAATCAAAACGCTATCTTCCGATGCAGCAGGCAGGCTGGCTGACATCCATTCATGGCCTCACCACCCTCGTGGCGGTTCTGGTCAACGCCGATGCCCACACGATTGATTCGCTGCTTGATCAGCGCCTGGTGCATATCCTGCAACTTCATGGGGATGAATCTCCTCAAAGGGTTGCCAGCCTCATGGAGAGAGGCGTCCCCGTAATCAAAGCCCTTGCCGTCAGAGACCGCGATTCTCTCCAGCAGATTGCGGATTATCCATGTGAAACCATTCTGCTGGATGCCTACAATCCGGGGCTTTATGGCGGCACTGGGGCGACCTTCCCATGGGATCTAGCCGTGATGGCCCGCGAACTTTTTCCGGACAAGCGCATTATTCTCTCCGGCGGGTTGACACCTGCAAATGTCCGCGAAGCCATTGAAGCCACCCACCCTGCAGCAGTGGATGTAGCGAGTGGCGTGGAAAGCTCGCCTGGCATCAAGGATCTGAATCTCGTCACCGAGTTCATCCAGCAAGTGCGCAGCGCTTGATTTCGCTTACTTGGCTCCCGGAACGGGCAATCCGCTGGGCACACGGTCAGGCATCTGCCGGTCATAGCTGTCGGTGTTCAGTGCCTCCAAAAATGCTGCGATGGGAGCATGATCCTCAGGCTGCATGTTCAAATGCCGCAGCAGCGGATCCAGAGGCGGCAGAGTGCTAGTGTCTCCACCTTCCAAGGCCTCCGCCACATGGTCCATCAAACGATCATAAAAGATCAGTACTCCTTCGAGGGTAGGTTCACCCCCATGATGCATGTAAGGAGCCGTGTATTTCAAATTCCGCAGGCTGGGAGTCCGAAACTCAGTGCGTGACGAACTGCTGTCAGTCACTCCGATTGCATGCAGTTTGAAGTCCGAGAACATGGGGCCGTGATGGCACAAGGCACAACCAGCACGACGAAAGACCTCCATCCCCACGATCTGAGCCTTGTTCATGGCCCTGGCATCACCTCGCATGAAGCGATCGAAAGGTGTGTCTGGCGTAATCAGCGTTCGTTCATAAGCCGCAATAGCCTCGGCGACCTTGCGTGGAGTGATCGCCCCTTCAAATCGGGCCACGTATTCGGGAATTCGGGCCAGCCTGTTCGTCATCTCGGACAAAGCCAGCTTTTCGGAACAGGCATCACCTCGCATTTCCTCGCGAGTGCGGATCGGCACGAGCGCCTGAGTTTCGAGGCCTTGGACGCGATTGTCCCAGAACATGGGAGCCAATGCAGGCTCATATTTTTGATCAAGCTGCAGCCCGTTGAAGGCCGCATTCAGAATGGTGGGGGTGTTTCTCAGCAAAGGAGGAAACCCTCCATCGATCACCTGCCTTCGTTCCGGGCCTAGTCCTCGGGCATGCACCCCCAGCGGAGTCGCCCGACCATCTGCCCACCCATAATCAGGGTGGTGGCAGGAGGCACAGGCCACGTCGCGCGTGGCTGAAAGGATGGGATCGAAAAAGAGCATCCTGCCCAGTTCCACTATCTGAACTGCATCCATCGGCAATGCGGCCGTGATGGGAAGTGCCCCCAGACGTGTGTCAGGCAGAGGCGACTCTTCAGCTGCAGTGATTGCAGTCCAACCCACCAAAGCTAGAAGGTGGTGGTGCAAGCGGCAAAAAACAGAGCGCATGGCCATGGAACGGTTCAAACGACGATCTCCATGCATTTGAAGGCTTTCACCAAGTCCAAGTCATTGGGCAACAATGAGGGCATAACATTCAAGCTTGGCCTTGCCCTGCATTTTGTGGAAATTGAAGCCATGAAATCATTCGCCGCGCTTTTTGCTGCCACTTTGTTCGCAATCGTCATCGCGATGGCAGTGCCCGGTTGTACCACGCCCCCATCCAAGCAGGACCTGGAGGCATTCCAACCGGTTCAGGCAGTTTTGGAAACCAACTGCGTTCATTGCCACGGCGACAACCGCCTCTCATCCATGCCCTCGATTCACGATTCCAATGCTTTGGCTAAGCTGGTCGGCACTGGCAAGTGGATCGTCCCAGGACGTCCGGAACAAAGCAGATTTTTCCAAGTGGTGACTTTTCCTGACCAAGTCCCGGGTGCCATGCCTCCAACCGGGCATGCCATCACATCTTCAGAAAGAGTCATCCTGCGCGAATGGATCTTGGAAGGTGCCTCGGTGCCTGCAGGTTCGAACATCATCTTTACTCCGCGTGGGAAAATGCCGCGCTCGGAATGAATCATCCCTTGAGCTGGATCTTGACCCTGTCGCCTTGATCGACAGGCGATTCACTTGAGGGAGCCTGAATCAGGCCAACCACATTGGAAGCCAGGATGTAGATGAGTGCTGCACCGATGGCTCCTCCGATCGCGATCAGGCGTCGCTGTCCGGCATTATCAGCCGATATCATGGTGTAGATGCGCAGACATATGAGTCCCCAAAGGAACGTGAGACAGGGGGCAACAAAATGCAGGTAGGATTCCATTCCTCATCCTTGCGCAAACAAAGGGACGGCGTCACTCAAAAATCAATCTATCGGCGTGGTCAAAGCTCAGTCTTCTATACCGACCTCGCCTCGCCAAGGGCAGATTCCACGCTTGGAGGGGGCACTGGCAAATTCAAGCAGTCGTGCGGCCGGTTCCTGCCACTGCTTCTGCCGTGCCAGGTCCACAGCCTGAGACAAGTTCTTGCCGGAACAGAACAGCAGCTTGAACAAGTCCTTGATGGCGCCACGCTCTTGGGCGGAAAAGCCCTGCCTGCGCAGTCCAATGACATTAAGACCGGTAATGCGATTGGTGCGCATGGCGGCGCAGAAATGTGGAACATCCTTTCCAAAACTGCCATTTCCCTGAATGACGCATGAGTCTCCGATGCGAATGAACTGGTGAAAAACTGCACCTCCGCCGATGAACGTGTTGTTGCCGACCTGAATATGTCCAGCCAGCAGACAGGCATTGGCGAGAATGTTGCGGTCTCCCAACCTGACATCATGAGCGAGATGAACTCCGACCATGAGGAAGTTACCGTCGCCCAACCGGGTGTCGCTGCCGGATTTGCTGCCGCGGTGAATCGTCACATGTTCACGGATGATGTTCCCCTTCCCGATCACCACACCACTGTCAGTTTCCGTTTTGAAATGAATATCCTGGGGATCAGAGCCAATCACAGCCGCCCTGCCGATCACGCAGCCTTCGCCAATCTCCACCCTGCCGATGATTTGCGCATTTGCCTCAACCTTCACTCCAGCATGAATATGAACGGGGCCATCAATGATCACATATGGTCCTATTTCGACCGAAGGGTCGAGTTTGGCTGAGGAATGAATAAGAGCAGTCGGATGAACGGGCATGGAAGGTTATCCCGCAGCCCGCTTTTGCCTGCAAATGGAAACCTAGCTAGTCAGTCCGGCGCGCGCATCAATTCAAGAAGCTTGGATCGGTCTATTTGCGGAGGAGCGGGAGGCTTGCTGCTGGGGCTTCGCGGCTTGGTAGAGGGCGCACGAACGATTTTTGGGGGAGCTGTCTTCTGCTGCGGGGCAGGCGTTTTTTTCACGCCCCCCCCTGTTGTGGAAAATTCCTGAATCGGACCAGCTGTTCGAATCAAATACGGGCCCTCGAAAAGCAACTGGACCCCGTCAATCACTGCCCTGGATGTTGTGCTCTGACCGAGGTAAAGGAGCCCCTCTTTTTTGACCACAAAGCGTCCACGAGCTTCAGCGTGATGGTCATTCAGGAGGATTTCGTCCGCCTTGGCCTGGATTGGAGGATAGCTGTTCTTAAAGAAAATCGCCCCATTCAAAGCTAACTGAGAATCGCGCCCATCACGATCCTGGGCAGGCTGCAGTTGTCCGCCTCGAAGCGTGGCAATGCCACGCTGAACGACCGCCGGATATCGCTTGGATAGTTGGAGCGCATTCTGAGCGAATTCAGCAGGCTGGGAAGCGGCAGGTGGCGGCTGATTGTTGCAGCTGGTGATGCTAAAAGACAGGGCGATAAACAAGAGACTGCGAGGCAAGGGCATTGTCAGAGGTTGGGGGACAGAACATACGACAGATGAACTGCAAGCTGTCAGATTTCACGCCTCGTGATCACAGCGAGCTTGATAGCGCCCATCTCTTTTGATCCATTCGTCCCATGAGAAATGCGCTTTTTGCCTTCATCGGATTATTTTTGCAGCTTGGGTTAGTTCCTGAATTGAAAGCCCAATCAGAAAAGGCGTGCTACTTCGATGAGACAACCATGAGGTATCTTACACTGGAGAAGTCGGACTTTGGCAGCATGAGCATCCAGGTGCGATTCGCTGGAGATCCCGGATCCATGGCTCTTTGGGTTGGCAACGGAGTGAAAAAAGACAAGACCTTGCATTTCGCACGCAGCGCTGGCGAAGGAGAAGATCGTGGCGTAGCTTTCGTGGCTGAGATCGCCGAGTCCAAAGTTGAAATCCGGTTCAAGGAAGGCCAAAAGGCACCGCAAGATGCTGGCATTAATGGTGTTTACAAACGCATCAGTGAAACCAAGCAGGCCCAGTTGGCCAAAAAAGAGTTTCAGGCCGCAAATGAACGACTTTCAACCGCATTGAAGGCTGCCGGAAAATCGTGGCAAGCCGCAGACCGTTGGGCTTTGAACCTTTGGAAAGAACAATGGCCCCTGCTTCGCGAACGCTGGACAAGCCTCGCCCCATCCGCCTCGCTTTCTTCAGCCCCAGCAGAAAAGCTCCCGACCAAACCGCAGGAACCAGGCACTGAGATGTGGCTGAAATTGGCTCAGGCAACTGCCAGAGGCTATATTTTTATCGAAACACTTCCTGACCCCAAAACACCCACTGGATGGGATGGCGAGTACGATGACATGGGCGGTGGCCACGCCAGTTTAAGATTGGGGAGAGACGGAAAACTGCGAGTCAGCCTGAGTTCTCAGCGCCTGTCAGCAGGTGAGCCATCGACTATTGACGGGGTGATCCCGCCCCAGAAGCTAAGTTCTGGCAAAAACGGTGAACTAACCGCTGTATTGGAATTTCAGGATGCCGACAGCGTGGTTCCCAAAAAGCCACTGCGCATCACCCTCACCAAAGCCGGCCATTATCTGCAAATTGAAACAGAAGATGCCCAGCCTCATGTAGGCTTGAACTGGCTTGATGGGGTGTATCGAGGATCACCCGTGCCTCAAGAGTGAACGGCTAAAAAGACGCCAGCAAGAGCCTGGCCTCAAAAAGAATAGAGAAACTTTCCTCGCAGCTCCTGAGGCAGTTCGTTGGGCTGTATTTTGACAATCCCTGAGGTTGTTGCGACTGAAAGACCTGAATCATCCAACTTCATGACCCTTACTGAACCCAGATCACGACCACTCATCAGCTTAATAGGGAGAGTCTGACCGACAAATCGCTGCCTCAGCAATGCCAGAGCAGCCTTTTTTTCCTCCGTTGCAACACGGGCAGCTTGCTGAACGGATTTGGTTTTGCTTTGAAGCTCGGCCAGCTCGGCTCTTTTTGCCGTGATTTTGGATTTGATGTTCATCATGCCGCTCATGGCCTGAAACTCCTGGCGCTTGGAGGCAAGGTTCTGCTCGAGCTGAGCCAGTTGCTGGCTAGCTGCCTCAAGACCTTCCGTCAACTCTGCTTTCTGGTGGTAGAAAAACCAGGCCGTGAATCCGCCTGCAAATACCAAGAGTGCGATGAAATTTTTCATGGGATAATGCTGGTGGAGTCGATTACTCGGCAGATTTGGCTTTGATCATGCCGATGTCCTTTTGAATTTGAGCCAGGATCATTTCGGCATCTTTCAACTGGCCTTGCGCCTGTGTGATTTGGTTCTCAGTGGCGACCAAATCAGCCGCGAGGAGGCCTGCGTAGTTTTTTGCGGCCGCAACCCCAACCCCCATGGAGGCAGGAATTTCCTTCCTAAAATCGGCCATTTTTTGATCCATCTGAAAACTTTCCTGCTGCAGCGCCTTCAAGCGGGCATTCTGAGCATCAAGTTCCTTTTGCAGTGCTTGGTTCTCTTTGCAGCCACACAAAGTCAAGCTGAACACTGACACTAGAAGAAGACGGCTTGTGAGTAACATTTGGTGGTGCATAAGGACCGTAATTATTACGGAGAGTAGCCAATTAGCCGGGCGGGTGTCAATCCTTGACGCCACAGAGGAAAAGAGGTTGCTGATACCTGCCAGATTCGTAACAGTCCCAGCTTCTGCCACGCACCCATGGAAATTCCCGGAGATGGTCACCCTCGAACTTTGCCGCTCGATCGCAATCGCGAGCTGCTCAAGACCGCCCGAGAGGAGATCTACAAGACGATTGGGGACATTCATCTGCCTGTTTACATCTGGGAGCCTCCGGCAGAAAAAGCACCTCCCTACCCAAGGTCTGTTGCAGCTTTCTTTTTCAGCAGTGGATGGGATCAGGGGCAGGTTGCTCAATTCGCTCCTCATTGTGTTTATTTTGCTTCGCGAGGCATGGTAACCATGGCTTTCGATTACCGCGTAGCCAGCCGTCATCGGGCCGGCCCGCTTGAAGCGATTGCGGATGCCCGCTCAGCCATGCGGTGGCTGCGCATCAATGCAGTGGAGCTTGGAATCAACCCAGGCAAGATCGTCGGCATCGGTGGCAGTGGCGGTGCTCATGCCATCACATCCGCCGCGATGTTAAAAGCGTTCGATGACCCTTCTGAGACGGCGTCTGTGAGCCCGGTTCCCAATGCTCTCGTCTTGTTCAATCCAGTTCTCGACACCTCCAAAAAGGGATTCGGCCTGGATCGCTTCCCTGACGCAGGTATGGCGAAAGAGGCCAACCTGATTCGTGCCATCGATAAAGGGTTGCCCCCCATGCTGGTCATGCATGGCACAGCGGATCGCGTGGTTCCTTTTGCCGGCAGCTATGAATTTGCCCGCAAGAGTTCAAAAAAGAAAAATCTCTGTCGCCTCATCGAGTTCGAAGGCCAGGGGCACGGGTTCTTCAACTTTAACCTCTCATTCGAGATGTATGAAGCCACCCTCATGTCCATGGATGAATTCTTTGTGGAACTGGGCTTCATTGAACCTGACCCTGAGGCAGGCCTTGGTAAGTTTGATTGAGGAACGGCCTTCGGCGGCGGCAAAATTCTTTCATCAGGTATTGACCCTGCCTGAGGAAACTGCCAGCATGGAGGTCCTATGGCCAAAAAAGCAGCTACCCGTAAAGCAAACCCCGCCCTCATGAAACCAGTGCAGCCTGACGCAGTCCTGGCGGCGATTGTCGGCAACACCGCGCAGCCACGCAGCGCGATCACCAAGAAAATCTGGGACTACATCAAGAAGAATGACCTTCAGGACGCCAAGAACAAGCGTCAGATCAATGCAGATGACAAGCTGAAGGCCCTCTTCGGTGGCAAGGCTTCTGCGACCATGTTCGAACTGACCAAATTCGTCAGCAATCACGTCAAATAAGACATTTTACTGTATTGAAGCCCCTGCCCTTCTTTTCGAGGCGCAGGGGTTTTTTGTGTCTGCACATAAGACTGGCTCCAAGTTTCTGCTTTCCGATCCAGACTTCCTCTATTTCTACCTGCGATCATGCCTCGACTCCTGCTTTTTGATATTGATGGAACACTGCTGGACACTGGTGGCGCCGGGAGCGCATCCTTGATCGATGCCGCAGAAGCATTGTTTGGCGTAGCCAGGAGTTCCGTGCCTCCTCTCAATTTGGCTGGAGCGACCGATGGCGGCATCATCAGGGAGATTTTCACCTGGGCTCAACAGCCACTGCAGTCCGATATTGTCGAAGCATACATGGATCTCTATCTGGCCAGTCTCGATAGACGCCTGACACACGAAGACTTTCCCGGCAAACTGCTTCCTGGAGTAACAGGCTTGCTGAGTGCATTGGCAAGTGATGGACGGGCTGACATCGGACTGTTGACCGGCAATGTGCGTCGAGGGGCTCGGATGAAGCTTGCCAGGTTCGGCATCGAGCCTCATTTCCTCGATGGTGCGTTTGGCGATGACGCTGAAGACCGCAATCATCTTGGGCCAGTGGCAGTGCAACGCATGAGCGCGGTGACAGGCAGGAAATATTCCCCTGATGACGTGATCGTGATTGGTGACACCCCGAAGGACATTGCCTGTGCGCATGCCATGCAGGCACGGTGCCTTGCTGTAGGCACAGGCAACTTTGATCTTTCGGCCTTGATGTCACATGCACCCTGGCTTGGCCTCCCAGACCTGACGGATACTCCATCTATTTTGAAAGCCCTGCTTTCATGAGCATTCCTTCCAATATCCCAGGCCGGGCCATGCGGCTCTCTCTCGCCGTGGGGTTCCTGATGCTCGTCTTGAAGATGAGTGCCTACATGCTCACGGGCTCAGCCGCCATCTTGGGGGATGCCGCTGAATCCGTGGTGCATGTCGCTGCTGTCATTTTCGCCGCCTACAGCCTCTGGCTGGCAGCGCAGCCAGCAGATGAAAATCACCGCTATGGCCACAGCAAGATCGCTTTTTTTTCCGCTGGCATTGAGGGCGCATTGATCATTCTCGCGGCGGTTTTCATCATCTATGAATCCATTCGCCGCTGGATCGAAGGCCTGACCGTAAGCCATCTCGGAGATGGAGTACTTCTGACACTGGCAACGATTCTGATCAACGGCGGCCTGGGGTGGTACCTGATCCACACAGGACGGAATCAGAAATCACTGATCCTGATCTCAAATGGTCAGCATGTGCTAACCGATGGGTGGACGAGCCTCGGAGCGCTGGTGGGCTTGGGCTTGATGCATCTCACAGGCCAGCCTTGGTGGGACCCTGTCTGCGGACTGCTCATGGCTGGCAACATCCTAGTGTCTGGCTATGACCTTCTCCGTCAAAGCGTCTCAGGGCTCATGGACCACGCCGATCCAGACCTTACTCGAGTGCTTGATGAAGCGCTCGCCAAGGAAACGGCACGCCATGGTGTGAGTTTCCATGCTTTGAGGCATCGAAATGCCGGCCATGTCCATTATGTGGACGTGCACTTTCTTTTCCCGGATGAAATCACCCTGCGTGAGGCCCACCGCACTGCCACGGAAATCGAACGTGCAGTCATCCAAACCACGTCACAGAACGTGCATCTGACCACTCATCTGGAATGCGTGGGAGATCATGATGAATTGCACCCAGGCGATCAGCTTGGCTAAATGCTGCCCAGCTCTTCTGCGCCCGGCTTGAGCCAGTAAAGAACGCTCATTCGCACAGCGATGCCATTTTCCACCTGCTGATTGATCAGGCTGCGCTCATAATTCATGCCCTTGTCCGTGATTTCCACACCACGATTCACTGGGCCGGGGTGCATCAGCCAGAGCCCGCGCTCTCGCAGGACATCCACCCGGGCATCTGTCAGACCGTAGTTCTTGTGATACTCGGCAGCGCTTGGGAAGAAAGGCTCGTCCATGCGCTCGCTTTGAACTCGGAGAAGATAGATGACATCTGGGCGGAAATCCAAAGCATCCGTCCAGTTGCCAAACTGTGGAATCTCAGAAGGCACTTCACGAGGCATCATGGAGCCTGGGGCCAGATAAGCGACGCTCATGCCCAGACGTCGAAAAATCAGGCTCGTGCTGCGAGCAACACGCGAGTGCTGAATATCTCCGACGATCAGCGCACGTGCACCACGGAGGTCCTTTAGCTTCTCCCGAAGAGTAAAGGCATCGAGCAGTGCTTGAGTCGGATGCGCATGCCACCCATCTCCCGCATTGATCACGCTGGCCCGGGTATTTTTGGCAATCAGATTGGGAATGCCTGACTGCTTATGGCGAACCACAATGTAATCCACCCGCATGGATTCGAGTGTTTCCACTGTATCCAGAACAGACTCCCCCTTCACCACGCTGGAGGATTCGATGTCGAAGCCGATCACATCCGCAGAAAGCCTGCTGGCGGCGACTTCAAATGAAGAACGGGTCCTTGTGCTGGGCTCATAAAAAAGGGTCAGCACCGAACGCCCCTTCAGCGTCGGCACCTTTTTCACCGTCCTCTTGAACAGATCCTTCAAGGGGGCAGCGTTGGCCAGCACGAACTCAATCTCCTCAAGAGTTAATGAGGCGATGTCGAGCAGGTCTTTGCGGGGTGTCATGTTACAGGAAGATGTTTAGTAGTAGGGATTCAGGCGGACTTAGAGTCCCAGCTGGTTGTAAAAACCTCGTCGCATCCATCCATCGAGGCAAAACGGACGTTCACCCGCTCTTCACGAGGTAGTGTCACCCGGATTCCGGCGTAGTCGGCGGCAAAAGGCAGTTCACGTCCATGCCGGTCCACCAAAGCGGCCAGTTGCACGCAGCGCGGCCGCCCAAATCCAAGCAACTCCTCCAGAGCTGCACGCGTGGTCCTCGCTGTATGAACAACTTCATCGCAGAGGATGACCACAAGGTCATCCAGATCGAACTCCACCTCAGAACCCTCGAGCTTCGGGAGAACGGTGAAGGTGTTCAAGTCATCACGATATTGCGTGATGTCGATTTTGCCAAGTTCCACCGAGTTTCCGAGTGCCAGAAGCCTGGCCGCCAAAGCTTCAGCAAAAGGCACCCCCCGCCGATGAATGCCGACCAGAGCGATGGTGGCCTCGCCATGCCAGCGGGCATGGATCGCCGCAGCGATGTCATCCAGGCAACGATTCACACCGGAGGCATCCAGAAGCTGATGTTCTGTAGGAGAAGATTGAGGCACGGGCTGAATTGGACGAGCCTTCCTGGAGGCGTCAACGGCAAAGTCGGCGGCAGAGCGCACAAGTTGAGATTCGGGATGATTTGGTCCCGTTTGGAAACCTTACGAATTCAGGCCCTTGTGAACGTTTGAATGACAGTCATGAAGACATTCCTGCGCATTCCACTCCTCCTGCTTGCAGTCACCCTGCCGCTGGCCGCACAGCAGACATTGTTGCAGAAGAAAGACGTCGTCTTGCTACCCGCCAAAAACCTCAAGACGAAGCTGCCCCCAGGCTTCACCATCCCAGTCATCGACATCAGTGGGGAAAAAGAGCGGCAGGTGATCGTCGATCGTGAGTCTGGCCAGTATTTAGGCCACCCGACCACCGTTCTCTTGGAGGACCAGAAAACCATGCTCACCGTCTACCCGAAAGGGCATGGCCGTGGCTCGATTGTTTACAAGCGCAGCAAGGATGCAGGCCTCACCTGGAGCGAGCGTCTGCCGACTCCAAAATCCTGGGAGACCTCATTGGAGGTTCCTACCATCCATCGCGTGGTGGATGCATCGGGCAAAAAGCGCCTGATCATGTTCAGTGGTCTCCATCCAATCCGGATGGCTGTCAGTGACGATGATGGCATGAACTGGAGTGAACTGGCACCGATCGGTGACTTTGGTGGAGTTGTCACCATGTCCTCGGTCATCGGCTTAAAGACCCCTGGTTATTACTTGGCATTCTTCCATGACGATGGTCGCTTCATTCGCGGAGGAGACGAGAAGAAGTTCTTTGTCAAAAGTCCGCATGCACCTGATTACATCAGCACGGCTGCCAAACCCTGGCGCTTCTGGGTTTACACCACTCTTTCCAAGGATGGCGGTCTCACCTGGAGCACACCCGTGCCTATAGCCATGCTGCCTGATGCCAGCCTTTGCGAGCCAGGAGCCCTGCGATCCCCAGACGGCAATCAGATCGCCGTCCTGCTGCGTGAAAACTCCCGAAAATACAACAGCTTCGTCATTTTCTCCAATGATGAGGGACTGACCTGGACGGAGCCCCGGGAGCTTCCTGCAGCCCTGACAGGTGACCGCCATGTGGCAAAATACACCCAAGATGGGCGCCTTTTCATCAGTTTCCGCGATACGACCCATGTGAGCCCAACCAAAGGAGACTGGGTCGGATGGGTGGGAAGCTATGAAGATCTGGTTCGTGGCTCCGAAGGGCAGTATCGAGTGCGCATCATGGACAACACCAAGGGAGCAGACTGCACTTACCCAGGGGTCGAACTGCTGCCCGATGACACCATCGTAACCACCACCTATGGTCACTGGACCGAAAACGAACCCGCCTATGTCGTCAGCGTCAGATTCAAGTTAAGCGAATTGGATGCGAAGATGAAAAAGTAGTCATCCATCGACAATTCTTCCAGCAAGAGCCAGGAACGAAGGCCAGCCAACGTTTGATGCATCCATGACTGCCGAGAAGCCCACCCGCGTCCGCCATCACATCCTCATCACTGCGACGCTGGTGGCTTTTCTGATGTATCTGGACCGCATTTGTCTGGCGAACATCATTGGTTCTGATTCTTTTCAAAAAGACATTCACCTCGCCACAGGAGAGTCCGACTGGGTCAAGCTGGCTTTCTTCTGGGCCTATGCGCTTTTTCAGGTGCCCGCAGGCTGGCTGAGCGATCGCTTTGGGGCGCGTGTGCTCATCACGCTCTACATTGCTGCTTGGTCGCTTTTCACCGCAGCAACCAGCTTTGCGACTGGCTTTGCCACCCTTTTCCTGGCACGCCTTTTCTGTGGCCTGGCGGAGGCTGGATACTATCCAGCAAGCAGCAGCCTGCTCACCCGCTGGGCTCATGTGGAGGGCCGTGGTTTTGCCAGCAGCGTGATCTCCTGGGGTGGGCGAGTAGGTGGCGCAGTGGCTCCAGGACTGACGGCCTATGTGATTCTTGAAGCAGGCGACTGGCGCTGGGCTGGCTGGCTGTATGGAGCCGTTGGCATTTTCGTGGCCGCAGGTTTCTGGCGTGTTTTTCGTGAGCATCCGCGTCTTCACCCAAGCTGCAATCAGGCTGAAATCAGTCTGCTGGCCGAAGGGCGTGGTGAGTTTTCTCCAGCCAAGGATCCCCCACGACGCTTTCCTCTTCGTGCCGCATGCCGCAGTGGCAATCTGTGGAAGGCCAATGGCGTTCAGTTCTTCACCAACATCGGCTGGGCTTTCCTGATTCTCTCCCTCTCAGACTACCTCAAGAAGGTCATGCACCTTGATGATCGAATGGCGGGCTGCATCACCACGGCGGCTCTTTCCATTGGCATCCTGGCTCTTCCTCTAGGAGGAGCGCTGACAGACTCCATCACACGCAGGCACGGTAAGCGACTCGGTCGCATGTTGCCGATGTCGCTGACCAAATTTGCCGCCGCAGCCTGCTATCCGCTGGCCCTATGGACGGATTCCCCGTGGGGCATGGCCGTGGCGTTTGGTCTTGTGGCGTTTTTTGCTGACATCGGGCTGCCGGCCATGTGGACCACCATGCAGGACATCAGCGGGCGCCATCAGGCACAGCTTTTTGGATGGGGAAACATGTGGGGGAACATCGGTGCAGGACTCATGCCCTTGCTGTTCACCGCAGCCTTGAAGGCCTGGGATGTTAATCACGACTACCACGAGGGAGTCTGGCTCTGTGCCATCGCTTTCGTATTAGCGGGCCTCTTCGCCCTTGGCGTGAATGCCGAAAAGCCCGTTGTTGCGGAACCCTGAAGAGTGCCTCTTAGCGCTCCTGGAGCAGTCTGGCAGTCAGCGAAAGCCTGCGCAGGCAGGTCACCACAGCTCCGAAAAAAATCACGATTAAAGCCAGCTTGATACAGTGCACGTCAGCGCCAGCAATCTCGACCCGAAACCATTGTTCGACGCAGGCGATCAAGGTTCCTAAAGTGAGTACGGCCATACGGTGCTGCTTGGCCATCGGCCCCATGAAGCTCTGCTGCCCCGTCAGCGCGCCCTGAAGCAGCCGAATATAGGCGGTCCCCATGGCAAGCACCGCGCAGGCCCACCCTAAAGGCAGCTCACCGAAAAGCTTGATGACGCCGGGTTCGACATTGGTGCTGTAGCCAGCCCCCACGAGAATGAGCACATCCGCCACGCGGTCTGGAGCCTCGTTGTAAATGGCACCGGTGGCCGAGCCCTTGCCTCCTTCCACCGCCACCATGCCATCGAGCAGATTGCAGAGCAGGCGGAGTTGAATGCAGGCTGCGGCCGCCAGCCATACCAGCGCTGCCGCTGACGCTGTCTGCATTTCAGGTGCCAGAAGGTAAAAAATCAGCGCGCCAGCCGCAAATAGCATGCTCAGAACAGAAATGGCGTTTGGAGACAGGCCCGATCGGCCCGCTGCTCTGGCGAGCAGGCGTGCCCAGGCTGTATTGCGTGATTTCAACTCACGGCGAGGCCCAGCAAACTTGGCGGAATCCATGCCACTCGGTTTAATGCATCCTCATTTACCTGTCACGTCCTGACTCAAATGCCAGTTGGACGAAAATCTTGGGGAAGCTCCGTCGTTGCAGGAACTGTCATGATGCGATTTCTACTCATTCTTGCCTGTGCAGCATTCTCGCTTTCAGGCTCCGTCTTTGGCAGTGATACTCCCAACATCCTTTTCATCATAGCTGATGATGCTTCCCGGCATTTTGGTGAAGCTTACGGATGCGATTGGGTAAAAACACCCAACATCGACCGTCTGGCCAGGAATGGCATTGTGTTTGAAAACGCCTACACACCGACGTCCAAATGTGCACCATCACGTGCCGCCATCCTCACAGGGCGAAATCCATGGCAGCTTGAAGAGGCGGCCAATCATCAGCCTTATTTCCCTGTGAAGTACAAAGCTTTCTCAGAAGCCCTGCGGGAGGCTGGGATCGCCGTTGGAAGCCAGGGAAAAACCTGGGGCCCAGGAGATTCCAAGAAAGCAGACGGCTCCCCACGAGATTTCGGATTCACCAGCAGTGGAGGAAAGGGCAAAGGAGGCCCGCCTGGACAAGCTTTTGCGACCTTTCTGAAAAAAAGAGATCACTCCAAACCCTTCTTTTACTGGTTCGGGAGCGCCAATCCTCACCGCCCCTACAAGGCGGACTCAGGAATTGCGGCCGGGAAAAAGCTCTCGGACATTTCTCATGTGCCCGCCTACTGGCCGGACAATGAGATCGTGCGTCGTGACATGCTGGACTATGCCGTGGAAGTGGAAGCGTATGACTCCGAGGTGGGAGAACTTGTGACAAGCTTGGAGCAGGCAGGCCTGGCCAAAAACACACTGATCGTCGTGACCTCTGACCATGGAATGCCTTTCCCAAGAGTGAAGGGGCATACCTTCGAAGAAGCTCATCATGTGCCCCTGATTGCCTCATGGCCCCAGGGAATTGCCAACCCTGGCCGCCGTGTTGGCGATCTCGTCAGCTTCATTGATTTGGCGCCGACCTTTTTGGAAATCATGGGAGTGAAGCCATCCGATGCTGGGATGGCTGCGGTCACAGGACACAGTCTTCTGAACCTCCTTCAAGGCCAGTCGAAGAACGATCGTGAATTTGTGGTCATTGGCCGGGAGAGAAATGATGTACTCACCCGTCCAGGCAGTCCGGCGGGGCTAGGCTATCCTGTGAGGGGCATCCGCCAGGGCAACCTGCTTTACATCCACAACTTCGAGCCAGACCGCTGGCCTTGCGGAGATCCTGGAACCGGATTTCGCGATACTGACGCCAGTCCGACGAAAGCTCTGACTGAAAGCCTGCCTGAAACCTCTGTTTACTGGCAGTTCGCCTTTGGAAAGCATCCACGCGAACAACTTTTCGACGTCTCCAAGGACCCTGACTGTGTCCAAGACCTTGCCAAGGATGCTGCCCATGCACAGAAAATGGCGGTGATGCGTGAGCTTTTGATGACCGAACTCAAAAGACAAGATGACCCACGCGTGCTCGGGCGAGGAGCCCTTTTTGACAACTACCTCTCACCCAGAACCCAAACCGTGGACAAGCCCAGGAAATCTTCACGCCCTCTTCCCTGAAGATGATTGAGACTATCAGCGATCATCATGAACGATGATGTAAGTATGCTGCAACTCTCCGGTGGCGCGATGGCAGGCCATGAACTCATGCCGCCCGGCCTTGAGCAATACGTAGGCACGCCCAGCCTCGTGATGAATCTGAAGAGTTCGGCAGGACCACTCGATCAAGCCCTCCGAAGCATCGACCTCCAGTTGAAGACGACGACCACCCCCCGGTAGATCCGGGTCCAGTTGAATCACCGTCCCAGGAGAAGGATGCCTGATGCGCCATACTTTCTCACCCCCACCTTCACTCAGGCAGGTGACCAGATCACCCAGCCAGTTGTCAGCGCTTCGAACCCAGGATCCGAATGAAGCTGGCAGTATGGCCCGGCCCAGGGAATCATAATCCTGCGCTTTGGCGGAGCGTGGAAGGTTGTTCCGAACAAACAACTCCTCACGGCTAAGCCGCGATGGTGGTGATTGCGCCGTCAGACGATGTCCTGTGCGTGGATCAACCCGTGCAGGGATGATGGTGGGAGGTTCATTCAGCCATGTGGCAGGCCGGTGCTGATGCAAATGCAGAAGAACCTCCCTCCAGATAGGGGCAGCACCTGTAACACCACTGACCTCTTGCATGGGACTGTTGTCAAAATTGCCAGTCCAGACGCCCACGGTGTATTCAGCTGTGAAACCCAGAGCCCAGTTGTCTCGATAGGATTGACTGGTGCCTGTCTTTACTGCAGCACGAAAGGGCATTCGCAAAGGAGAATGAAGTCCGAAGGTGAGGCTGCGCGCTTGATTGTCGGATAAAATGTCGGCGATCAGATAGCAGCTTTCAGCCTGCATGACGCGTCGAACCTGCGAAGCAGCCTCCATATCAGGAAGCAGCTTCCAGGGCCTAAAGCCTCCCAGCCGGGCAATCGTTGCATAAGCATTCGCCAGCTCGATAAGGCGGATGGGAGGATTTCCGAGGGTCAACCCCAGGCCATAATGCTCTGCGGATTCATTGAGCGTGTCCAAGCCCAGGTCCTGCAATCGGGGCAACAGCACCGCGGCACCTCCGATTTCATCCAACAGCCTGACTGTGGCAATGTTCAGACTATTGCCAAGGGCATCACGACAGGTCACGGGTCCGTAAAGCCGACGCGCATAGTTTTCCGGGCGATACGTGCCTGTCGCTGTGGGAAACTCCACAGGCAGATCCGTCAATACATGAGCCGCTGTGTAGCCTCTCTCAAATGCCAGTTCATAGGTGAATGGCTTCAGCGCCGAACCTGGCGAATGGGGGACCCAGGCTCCATTCACCTGCCCTCCATCCCGACTGAAGAAGTCCCGTGAACCCGCCAAGGCCAGCACGTTGCCGGTGGCGTTCTCAAGCACCACCACAGCGGCTTGCGTGACATTCCTGTCCTTCAAGAGGGCCAACCGAGTCGAGACTATCCTTTCCACCTGTTTCTGAAGGGATGCATCCAAGGTCGTGCGAACCTTTGTTGAACTTCCGCCCCCCTGCCCTTTGATCATTTCGATGGCATGAGGCGCAGCAAAGCCGCCCGTAAAACGCTGAAGGACGATGGTTTCAGCCAGCGCGCTTTTCAGCTCGTCAGCGGTGATCCATCCGAGCTTGCGCATGGCATGCAAAACCCTCTGCTGCCGAGAACTAACGAGCGCCTGATTCTGAAAGGGATTGAGGCGGCTCGGAGCCTGTGGAATTGCGGCCAAAAAAGCACACTCGGCCAAGCTGAGGTCCATCAAAGGCTTGTTGAAGTAACCTGAAGCTGCCGCAGTGCATCCTGTCAGTAGATTTCCGTAATGAATGCGGTTCAGATACGTCGCGACCACCTTTTCACGGCTCCACGACATGGCCAGCCGCCTTGCCTGAAACGCCTCAATCACTTTGATCCTCAGGCTCCTGTTCGACATTTGCCTGGAGGTGACTTTGATCAGCTGCTGGTGCAAAGTCGAGGCCCCTGAGACAACGCGGCCTGAAGCCCAGTTGTCACGAAGCGCGCGAATCACTGCCAGCAGATCAATGCCGCCATGCTGCCAGAACCGTCTGTCTTCGGCAGCAAGAGTGGCCTTCACCAGCATGTCCGGCATCTCCTTAAAGTCGATCTCAGGCCCCACCCTGTCGCCATCCTGGTTCAGAAGCGTGCGAAGGGGAGTTCCATCACTGGCAAGGTATTGCACTGAAATTGGAGAGGCGGCACCGAGTGCTTTCGGAAGCTCAAAGGCCCATGGCAGCCCCCACCAGACAACGGCGGTCATGCTCAGGGCCGTCAGCAGCAGAAGCAGGGTCCACTTCCTTTGTTTCATCATCGAAAATAAATCAGAGAAAAGGTTCTTTTCTCAAGCACTCAATGCGCAGAGCCATTCCCTCAAAGCTTCCTGCCAGCTGCGAATGGGAGCACCCAACAGACCGGCGAGACGCTCGTTTGACATGGTGGTGAAGCGCGGCCGGCGGGCGATGAAATGAGTGAAATCTTCCAACTTGTTAGGCTCGACTTCGAGACGGGCGGGAAGCAGCTGCAGCTCCACGGCCAAGTCGACGATGGTCTGACCGTAACTCTGCCAGCTTGCACTCCCGCTGTTGCAAAGATTGATCACCCCTGTGGGTGCTTTTTCGTGCTGCCAAAGACGTTCCAGCCAGACTGCGATGTCGTGCACAGAAGTGGGAGCGCTCCATTTGTCTGCGATCGCCTCCAGCTTGCTGCCACTGCGTGCTTGCTTGAGAATCTGGTCTGGAAAGGAGGAGCCATTGCCAAACAACCATGACACTCGGGCAACCAGCGCCTCAGGAAGCTCCCGCAAAACGCCCCACTCAGCTTCCAGCTTGGTCCGGCCATAGTGATTTACAGGCATTGCCGTCATCAACTCCGTCAAAAAAGCCTGATTGTCTCCACCATAGACATAGTCTGTGCTGATCTGAATCATTCGCGCCCCCCTTCGACGACACTCAGCGGCGATGACAGCAGGAGAGATCGCATTGACGCATGTGGCGAGTTCCGGGGCACGCTCACAAGCATCCGGACTGGTGATCGCCGCACAATGAATCACCAAGTCGAAGTTCAGCCTGCCTAACGCAGGTGGAATGCGTTCCGGAACCGAAAGATCAAGTTCGGAACGCCCAACGCAGACAACCTCGTGGCGGCTGGCATAAGCTGCCGCCAAAGCGGCACCAAGACGTCCCTTGGTGCCTGTGATCAAGAGTTTCATCCTTTATGGATGATCTAATCAAGCCGCAGCTGGAGGTGCCTCGGGAGGAGACTTGGCACTGGAATCGTGATGATCGTCCTCATGATGCTCTTCTTCATCATGCTTATCCTCACGAGGGTCATGACCATGCTGATAATGAGGGTCTTTGTGCTCAGTCACGCCTTTCAAATGAGTCTTGAACTTGCGGTGGCGCTGCTGCTCTGGGAGCGGACTGACCTGCATGTTGATGTTTCGACCTGCCATCTTGGGTTCTTGATCACAGTGCCCCATGGTGTGAAGATCTTCCTTGATGCGTTTGGCCAGTTCATGCCCAAGCTCCTGGTGCGCGATCTGGCGACCACGGAACTGAAGCTGGATGCGGACCTTATGCCCTTCCGCCAGGAAGTCTTCGGCATGCAAGATCTTGATATGATAGTCGTGAGGATCGATGCCAATACGGAACTTCAGCTCCTTCACCTTGCCACCCTTCTGGTGCTTGTGAGCCTCCTTCTTGTGCTTCTCCTGCATGTACTTGTACTTGCCGTAGTCGATGATTTTACACACCGGAGGATCGACATTGGCGGCAACTTCAACGAGGTCCAATCCTCTCTCACGAGCCATGCGAAGCGCCTGCGCCGTGGGCAGCACTCCGTACTGCTGATGGGTCATTCCATCCACAACCCTGACCTTGGGAGCACGGATGCGTTCATTGATTCGCGTCTGATCCACGTAGCGACCATTGTTGGGACGGTTCCCACGATTCGGTCCACCACCACCCATGGGACGGTTCCCACCTCCCATCGGGGGCCTGTTAAAGCCTCCAGCCTGACCTGCATACCCACCTGTACCAGGTGGGCGAGGGCCCTGAGCTGGCGGAGGCGTGCCCTGCGGACGTGGCCCTGGAGCGGCTCCCGTTGCCGGGCGGCTGGTTTGATTTTGAGCACCTTGTGCCGGGCGACCAGCGAACTGGTTGCTGTTCAGGTTTTGGAATGGATTGCTAATAGGATACCTCCTGGATGGTTTCGAGACTCAACAAAACGGGCACGGCCAGCCTGTTGAAAGGTTTTTACGCGGACAGCACGGGACGGAACTGACATATCAAACCGTACGGGCTCGCGACAGCAAGGGTGCCTCATCCTGAACCCGGTCATGCGGGCTTGAATAAGAACATTTGAAGAAAATCATGCTGCGAAGAAAGGCGCGAAAGAAATGCTGAGCTTGGACACAAGCAAACAAGCGGTCCAAGCCACGCAGATCTCAACGCATCCATTAACCACTTTCTTAGCCTCCAGCAAGATAATTTCCGATATTCTCCTCGTCATGCTTGTGGCAGTCGCGAATGCTGTCGTTTCATGTTCGGCTCTTGCCGACGTTGCAGCTCCTCACTTGGATTCCCCTGATTTCCCATGTTGCCCTTCAGCGCTCATCCACTCTGGCGAAAAGAGTCCCTGGTGCTTCTGGCGATACTGGGAACGCTGATCGGCCCTTTCTTGCTCAAGCCCCAAGACAGCACTGCCCCTGCCCGCTATGACCGTCGGTTGGTGATTGTGACCCCTCACCATGAGTTGATCCGAGAAGAGTTCGGGCGCGCTTTCGCCCGCGATTGGAAGACGCGAACAGGGCAAGCCATCTTCATCGACTGGCGCGTGCCAGGAGGCACCTCAGAAATTGCCGCGATGTTGAAATCCGAGTATGCAGCCGCCTTCGAGCAACGCTGGACCCGGGAACTCGGGCATGCCTGGACATCGGAGATTGCCCAGGCTTTTTTGAATCCCAAGACGCCCTCGGAGCATCCTGCGCGCGTGGAGTTTCTTCGCTCGCAGACGGGGATCGGGGTGGATCTCTTCTTTGGTGGAGGAGCCTTTGATTTTCAGATTCAGGCTGACTCTGGCACGCTGGTTTCTGAAGCCGGCCAAGGCACCGGCCTCAAAGGATTGAAGCAAAAACATCCAGGCTGGTTTGATGAGGCCGTGATCCCGGAAGGCCTCAGCGGTGAACCCTTCCGCGACCCTCAGGACCGATGGTGCGGCACCTGCCTCTCGAGCTTTGGAATCGTCTTCAACCGAGAGGTGCTGCGCCGCCTGGGAGTCGAAAACGACCCTCAGCAGTGGAGTGATCTCGCAGACCCCAGACTCCAGGGCATGGTGGCGCTTGCTGATCCCGGGCGCAGCAGTTCGGTGACCAAGGCTTTTGAAATGCTGATCCAACAGGAGATGCAGAAGGCCCTCACTCGCCTTCAGCAGACTCCCGGTGACAAGCCATCAGACAAGATTGAGCAGAGGGCTGTTGCCGAGGGCTGGACCGCCGGACTGGCGCTCATTCAGCGCATCAGCGCCAATGCCCGCTATTTCAGCGACACTTCGACCAAGATCCCTCTCGATGTCCTGCGTGGCGATGCCGCCGCAGGCATGTGCATCGACTTTTATGGCCGTGCGGCCGAGGAATCCGTGCGCCGTTCAGACGGCACGTCCAGAGTGGGTTTTGTCATGCCCGTTGGTGGGACGTCCATCAGTGTGGACCCCATCGCTCTTCTTCGGGGTGCGCCTGACCCGGAACTGGCCACAGCCTTTATGGAATTCGTGCTCAGCGAGCCTGGACAACGCCTGTGGGCCTACCGGGCAGGCATGCCAGGCGGCCCTGAAAAGCTGGCGCTGCGCCGTCTGCCGGTGCGACGCGACTTCTACACTCCAGCGCATCTCCAGGCCATGAGCGATGGACATGAAAGGCCTTATGAGAAGGCCTCGGCCTTCATCTACCACGCGCCCTGGACAGCCTCCACCTTCAGTTCGCTGCGCTTCCTGCTGCGGGTGCTGTGCGTGGACACCCATGAAGAGCAGCGTGAAGCATGGCACCACCTTGCCCGCAGCGGCTTTCCACCCCGGGCCACCTCCATTTTTCACGACCTCAACGCCGTGCGCTACGACACTGCGCTGGGCAGCATCAGCCAGACCCTGCGCTCTCGCGACAAGGTGGCGGAAACGCGTCTCTCCCGTCAGCTCGGCAATCAAGTACGCGGGAATTATCAACTGGCCGCCAAGCTTGCCCGTCAGGGTCTCTGACGTAAACGTAATCAGCAACGATCCGTCCACCACCTGATGCCTGCCCGCCTTCTCCTCACCCTCCTGCTCCTCGTCAGCTGTGTTTCATGCCGTTCAGCTCAGCGTCTGGTGAAGGCGTTCCCGGCCGACCCTTCCTCCTTCCTTGTCCATGGCAGGCAGCTTCAAAAGACGGATGCAGCCAAGTCCCCCTTCCTGCATGAGTGGGTCAATCAGGACACCAAGGCCTGGAAGGAAGCCGAAAAGCGGCCTCACGTGCACATCGTCCCCGTTTCCGTGGAGCATCTTCGCCCGATGACACGCACCCTTTCCAAGATCGAAGTGCGTGAAAAGTCCCGCCAGAAGAATGTGCGCAGGCTGGCAGGCTACTTCCATGAGGAACTGGTCAAGGCATTCAAGAATGCTCCCGAGGAGCGCCGCGAAGTGATCGCACCTGCAGACGTGGATTCCCTGGTTCTAGAGGTCGCCATCATCGAGTTCAACCCCAATCCCGTCCTTGGCGGCCTCATGCGCAAAGGCATCAACATCCTCCTCTGGCCCGGTGCCGAGACCGCCGTCTCCCACAAGCTGAAGGGCTACATGGCCATCGAAGGCCGTCTGAAGGACAACAAGACCGGCACTGTGCTCTACGAGTTCGCCGACGCCGAGCAGAACCGCTCCGGCATCATCCTGTATGTCCACGACTACACGACCTACACCTACTTCCGGAAGGCCTGCCGCGAATGGGCCCGGCAGATCGAGGAGGTGACGCGCACAGAAGCCCGGGCCTCGGTCAAGGACAGCCCGCCCGCCACCTTCCTGCTCTGGTAGCAAAGTTCACCCACGGGTGAAATTCGGGTTTCTGTCCTCCGGAATCCGCGCTAAGGCACCAGCGGGTCGGCCGGAGTGGCCGCTCGTCGGTCCTGCTTCGGCAGGATGCGGACGAGAGGAAAGTCCGGACACCACAAGGCAGCGTGCCGCGCGCAAGCGTGGAGGCTACGGGGCAACTCGTGGTCATGGAAAGTGTCACAGAAAGCAAACCGCCCTCCGGCAACGGAGGGTAAGGGTGAAAAGGCGGGGTAAGAGCCCACCGCTCCGACAGCAATGAAGGAGGCACGACAAACCCCATGCGGTGCAAGACAGAACAGGAGAAATGGCCCGCCTGGCCGCAAATCCTTCCGCTTCGGCGGAGGATGGATAGCTCCGGGTAATAGTCGCATCCCGCTTCGGCGGGGGCCGGCTCCGCAAGGAGCTGGCAGATAAATGGTCACACCTTGGGCCGAAAGGCCTGGGGCACAAAATCCGGCTTATGAAGGCCGACCCACCTTCTTTTCGTCCTCCGGGGCACTGGTTACCCTGCCCCGGAAAGCCAGGCGGCCTCCCCGGTGAGGGGAGGCCGCTGGGGTTCTTGGGTGGATGGGATCTTCAGCG
>CALDGV010000773.1 GCA_937941745.1 uncultured Prosthecobacter sp.
TGCCAAAAAGCAGCGCTGAGCGCAGCACATCATCCGCCTTGTGCACGCGGATGGTCAGCGTGTCGAAAAAGTCATCCCCGGCAATCTCGAGTCCGGCGGCCATGGCCTCTGCCGCCAGCCAGACGGCGGCTCCGTGGATGCGCAGCGCGATTTTCTTCAGCCCTTGGGGGCCATGATACAAGGCATACATGCTGGCCATCACCGCGAGCAAGACCTGGGCGGTGCAGATGTTGCTTGTAGCTTTTTCACGGCGGATGTGTTGTTCGCGCGTCTGAAGGCTCAACCGGTAGGCTGGACGGCCTTCCGCATCCTTAGAAACCCCGATAAGCCGGCCCGGCATGCGCCGCTTGAGGATGTCTTTCACAGCCATGAAGGCCGCATGAGGACCGCCAAAGCCCAAAGGCACACCAAAACGCTGGCTGTTCCCCACGCAAATGTCCGCCCCGAACTCTCCTGGAGCTTTGAGCAGCGTGAGAGCGAGCAGGTCTGCAGCGACGACCAGCAATGCCCCGGCCTCATGCACCTGCACAGCGAGATCGGAATAATCATGAACGACACCGAGCGTGTCTGGATACTGCACAAGCACGGCGGCATACCCAGCGCTGCCACTATTGGCTTTCCAGTGCAGCACATCACCCACCACGACCTGCACCCCCAGCGCCTGGAGGCGTGTTTTCACCACAGCGATCGTCTGAGGATGGCAGCGCTCCGAAACAAACACGCGAGTGCTGCCATTCACCTGCGCATGAGCCAGGGTGAGCGCCTCGGCGCAGGCGGTGCCTTCATCCAGGAGGCTCGCATTTGCCACATCCAGTCCCGTGAGGTCGCAGATCATCGTCTGGAAGTTGATCAGCGCCTCCAAGCGCCCCTGGCTAATCTCCGGCTGGTAGGGCGTGTAGGCGGTGTACCAGCCTGGATTCTCCAAGATGTTCCGTTGGATCACCGGAGGAGTGAATGTGTCGTGATATCCAAGGCCAATGAAGCTGCGCAACACTTTGTTGCGATCCATGATCTGGCGCAGGCGCCCCAGGGCCTGCTCTTCTGTCAACGGTGCAGGGAGATTCAGCACCTCGCGCTGGCGGATCGCCTCAGGGACCACCCTGTCAATCAGCTCATCCAGGCTCTGGAGACCCAGCGCGCCCAGCATGGCGGCTTGCTCCGTTTCCGATGGACCGAGATGACGCGGGGCGAAGGCAGGTGCGGTAGGCATGAGAGGTGATGGGGACGAAAACGAGCAAACAGGCCAGGGCAAGACCCGGCAATTTTTCAGGGCAGCTTCGCAGGCGCATAGGCAGCCGCGAGGTCCACCTTGAAGCGCCAGCTGACCACCTCATCAGGCTGGTCGGCAGCACGCTTGAAACTGAGCGTGACCGCGCAGTCCTCCCTGCGGAGGCGATAAGGCAGACGATAGGTGACGGACATTGAGGCAGGGTCATAATTCGCCGGCACCGTGCCCATGCCACCCACACGCATCTTCAAGGTCTCCGGAAGGATGGTGCCGAGGCGCGCCAGCTTGGCCTGAATCGTCGGCTGACGATCTTTGACAAGCTCCTCAGGCGCGGGAGAAAGCTCCACCAGGAGATTGCCCTGTTCATCCTTGGCGGAGGCGGTGAGGAAATGGTTGGAAGCCACGTCGCCACGTCCACGGAAGCTGGTGGCGAGCTTGAAGTTGGTGTCACTCTCGCCGTGGATGATGTAGCGGCCCAGTTTTCCCATCGGGCTGTCCCAGGTGACCTTCTGGTTGTTCACCGTCACCAGCGTTTCGTAGCCGAGCTGCATGGCCAGCTCCATCGTGCTGTCATCAAAGATGCCAAAAGGATAGGCAAATGAGGTGCAGGCGATGCCCAGGTTCTTCTCGAGGAACTCCTTGGAATCCTTCAATTCTCCCAGAAGCCAGAGCTGTTGATCCGCATCCGTCCGGCCCCTTTTGTTCCTCAGGCTTTCGTGAGAGACACTGTGGCTGCCCACCTCGCAGCCATGCTTCATCATCTCACGGATCTGCTCCCAGCTCAGGCTCCTGCCTCCGATGTTCACATACTTTTTGTAAAGATAGATGGTGAAAGGAAAGCCATGTTCCTTCAGCACCGGGTAGGCATGGGTGTAAACCCCTTCCCAGCCGTCATCCATGGTGATCACAATGGCCTCCTCCGGGATGTTTTTGCGCCCTTTCCGCCATTCCAGAACATCGCTCAGCGGGATGACGGGAATGCCAGACTCTTTGATGGCCTTCATCTGCTCGGCAAACTTCGAGGCAGCGATCACCATGGGGCTGCCGCCGCGCTCCTTGAAGTCATGGTAGCCCAGGATCGCCACGACGGAGGACTTGTTGAGCTCAAAGGCCGTGGCCTTGGGCGCCACTTCCTCGGGCTTCGCTGCTTCAAAAACGGCGCTGTTCAGCACCTTTGCCTCCAGGGCCTGCTGCTCAGGCGTCAGCACTGGCTCAGCCTTCTTCTTTGCCACCTCTTCTCCCGGTGTCGTGATGCCTGCCAGACGGGCCAGACGGTCGAGCTTGGCCTCCAGGCGCTTGCAGGAGGTGGTGAATAGGCCGGTCAGGGCAGCCAGAAGGCAGATCGTCAGAAACCGCATGAAGGCCGGTTTAGACGAATTTAGGGGCCGACGCAACCCGCGGCAGGCCGTCCTTGCAAAGGCCCGAGGCTTGTTCAATCTGGAGCGTGTTCAGAACCCTCCTCAAATCCAAGATTCACCGCGCCACCGTCACCGATTCCAACGTCAACTACGAAGGAAGCATCACCATACCGACCGACTTGATGGAGGCCGCTGATCTTTGGGAGGGTGAGAAGGTGCTGGTCACCTCCATCACCGGCGGACAGCGCCTGGAAACTTACGTCATTACAGCTCCTGCAGGCTCCGGCAAGATCATCATCAATGGAGCCGCCGCGCACCTGATCAACACCGGCCACATGGTCACCATCATGGCCTTTGGCCTGAGCGAGACTCCGGTGAAGCCCAAGCGACTGCTGCTGAATGCGAAGAACGAGATCGTGAACACCACGGTGCTCTGAGGTCAGTTCCCCTTGGTCTCCCTGCCCTGACCCCAGCTTCCAGCCGCCAGCAGAAGCCAGCCGACCATCAGGAAAAGACCGCCCAGCGGCGTCACAGGCCCAAGCCACTTCCACTGGAAGGCGGACAGAAGGTAGATG
>CALDGV010000774.1 GCA_937941745.1 uncultured Prosthecobacter sp.
CACGACCTTCGTCGAGCAGCTTGCGGAACATTTCGATGTCGGTGACGGTGGTCTTCATCGTAGGCTTGATGCCGACGATTTCGACTTCCTGCATCTTCTTGACGATGCCACGCTCCACACGGCCGGTGCAGACGGTGCCACGACCTTCGATCGCGAACACGTCTTCGATCGGCATCAGGAAGTCCTGATCGATCGGACGCTCAGGCAGCGGGATGTAGCTGTCCACAGCTTCCATGAGCTTGAGGATGTTGGCGCGCTGAGTGGCGTCACCTTCCAGGGCCTTGAGGGCGGAACCCTTGACGATCGGGATGTCATCACCCGGGAAGTCATACTTGGAAAGGAGGTCACGAACTTCCATTTCGACGAGGTCAAGGAGTTCTGGATCGTCCACCATGTCCACCTTGTTGAGGAAGACCACGATGGCAGGCACGCCGACCTGACGAGCAAGCAGGATGTGCTCACGAGTCTGGGGCATCGGGCCGTCGGCAGCGGAGCAGACGAGGATGGCGCCGTCCATCTGGGCAGCACCGGTGATCATGTTCTTCACATAGTCAGCGTGACCAGGGCAGTCCACGTGAGCATAGTGACGGTTGTCGGTCTGATATTCGACGTGAGCGGTGTTGATGGTGATACCGCGAGCCTTCTCTTCAGGAGCGGCGTCGATTTCATCATACTTCTTAGCCTCGGCGAAACCCTTCTCAGCGAGGGTCGTCGTGATGGCGGCGGTGAGGGTGGTTTTGCCGTGGTCAACGTGACCGATGGTGCCGATGTTGACGTGCGGCTTGTTGCGTTGGAATGCTTCTTTAGCCATTGGGTGTGAGGGGTTGTGCGCTTGGGGCTGGTTCGTTTGTCGTGAAACGGAAACTCCGGGCGCAAATCGACGCTGGCATGGAGCTGTTGAAGGGATTTGAACCCTCGACCTCGTCCTTACCAAGGACGTGCTCTACCACTGAGCTACAACAGCATTGACCGGCGGCGATTCACCAGGGAATCTCCTCCTCTTTCGACAACAAAACCGAGGCACACAAAACCTTTGGCTTTCGTCAAGGTTCATACACCCCGGTCTGGTTCCCGAAAAAGTGAAAGCGAAACTAGGGTGATGTGTGGGACTGTCAAAAACTATTTCGAGTTTCGGAAAGATTCCTTTTTCATTCGCCGGAGAGCTGCGGCGACGATTTTGGGCTCTGCGGTGACTGCTGCGGTTCTGCCGAATCCGGGAAACTCTGCCTAGCGGGAACCGTTTCGTGCGTATGATCGGCAGCATGCGAGCCCCTTCCCTTCTCTTTCTGGTCTTCTGGCTACCATTTTCAGCCTCGGGGAAGCCGCCTGCCACCGCCAAAAGCAGTCAAAAGTCGGTCGAGGCCATCGCCCAGGAGGTAAAGCCTTCGGTCATCAAGGTGCTGCAGGAAGGCCGCGAAGGGCTGGATGGCCTGGGAACAGGTTTTGTCGTGAGCAGCGACGGCCTGATTGCCACAAACCTGCATGTGATCGGCGAGGCCCGGCGGCTGGAGATCGAGACCCACGATGGCATCAAGCATGAGGTGACCGAAATCACGGCCACAGATTCCCACTGGGACCTGGCCCTGCTCCGTGTGGCGGCCAAGGGCTTGACCGCCCTACCGCTGGCGGACAGCGATCAGATCCGGCAAGGCCAGCCCGTCGTGGCCATGGGAAATCCCGAGGGCCTGGCCTTCAGCGTCGTCGATGGGGTTGTTTCCGAATACCCAGATGTAGTGAATGAAATCCCCATGATCCGACTGGCCCTGCCGGTGGAGCGTGGCAACAGCGGCGGGCCCCTGCTCGACCGCCAGGGCCGGGTGATCGGCCTGATCACCATGAAATCGGCAGTGACCGACAACCTCGGCTTTGCCATGCCGGTGAACGAACTAAAGCGGCTGATGGCCAGCCCCAATCCCGTGCCGATGGACCGCTGGCTGACCATCGGGGTGCTGAATCCCAAGCTATGGAGTCCTGGCCTGGGCGCCCGCTGGACCCAGCGCGCTGGCATCATCAAATCCAGCGGCATGGGGGGAGGCTTCGGAGGCCGAACTCATTGTCTGAGCAAAACGGAAGTGCCCAAGGGCGCTTTTGAGGCAGCGGTAAACGTCAAGCTGGATGACGAAAGCGGTGCTGCCGGGCTGCTCTTCTGCGCCCAGGATGATGACCACTACTATGGTTTCTACCCCTCCAACGGCCGGATGCGTCTGACCCGTTTCGAGGGGGCAGATGTCTATTCCTGGACCGTGCTGACGGAATTCCCCACGGAAGCCTACCGCCCCGGCACTTGGAATCATTTGCGAATCCGGGTCGAGCCCGGCCAGATCACCGGCTGGGTGAATGGACAGCGTGTCTTGAATCACGAAGACTCTGTGCTGCGGGGAGGTCAGGCCGGCCTCTGCCGCTTCCGCAGCCCTTCTGCGGAATTCCGCGGTTTTCGCATCGGCAACGATCTTTCCGAAAAAGCCATTCCCGACGCCCTGGCGAAGAAAGTGAACACGGCGCTGGATGCCGTCGGCGCGCCTGATGGACGTGAAAAGGCGCTCGGCCAGCTTCTCCACGACCCCTCAGCCTCCCGGCGCCTGCTGCTGGAGCGCCGTAGGGAACTGGAAAAGCAGGTCGCCACGCTAAAAGACCTAGAAAAAGACCTCCACCGCAGGGCAGTGACCCGGGAGTTGCTGGCCGAACTGGCCAAGCCGGAGGACCAGATCGACCTGCTCCGCGCCACGCTCCTGCTGGCGCGCCATGACAACGCCGAGGTGGATGTCGCCCAGTATCTCCAGCAGTTTGGCCGGCTGGTGGAAGAGCTGAAGAAAGATCCCGAAATCCGCCAGGGCACGGCGAGCGCAGTGAAGCGCCTCAACCGCTTCCTGTTTGAGGAAAACGGCTTCCATGGCAGCCGCCACGACTATGCCAACAAGTCCAACAGCTACATGAGCGCCCTTCTGGATGACCGCGAAGGCCTGCCCATCACCCTCAGTGTGCTCTACCTGGAACTGGCACGTCGTCTGGGCGTGCCCGATGTGTTTGGCGTGCCGCTGCCCGGCAGGTTCATGATCGGCTGGAAGGACGGCCCCGAAGGTGAGCTCCGCCTGGTGGATGCCTTTGAAAAGGGCAAGGACCTGGCCGTCGCAGATGCCGCCCTCGAACTCACGGACCAGGGCCGCTTCCAAGAATCAGAACTGAAGCCTGCGGCCAAGCGCGACATCATTCTGCGCATGATCCGCAACCTGCTCGGCACGGCCCTGGATGAAAACAGCTCCGCCGATCATTCCCTGCCCTACCTGGACCTGACCGTGGCGATTGACCCTGACGCCAGCGTCGAACGCCTGACCCGGGCCCAGGTGAATCAGCGCCTGGGCGACAAGGCGGCCGCCCGTGCTGATGTGCAATGGCTTGTGGAGCATTTTCCCGAATCGGGTCCCGAGGAGTTCCGCAGCAAGCTCGACGAGTGGCTGCAGAGCCTGAAGGAATAACCAGGAGCGAAGCCTTACGAGTCCCGACGGAACACCCCGGGAGTGCTCATGGCCGTCTTTTTGGGCTTCGGAGCAGGCTTGGGGTCGAGGTTCTGAGCCAGCTCCTCTTCGCTCACGGAAGACTCCACGCCTGAGGCAGGAACCTCCACCTTCGCCACCCAGAGAAGCGCATTCAGAATGGTTTTGCGGAAGTCGGCATTGCCCCAATTTTTGTGGAAGTGGCCGCCCGTGAAGCCAAAACCACGCCCACCGTCCGAACGCTCCACCGACCACATCGTGGCCTCAGGAGCGCCCTTCTCTGCCTGAATGTGCGGATAAGGGCCCTTGGGATAAACATACGGACCATCACGCGTGGCATCCGAGGGCGTGGCCACCAAGATCGGCACAAACTTGGTTCCGGCATCCTCTGCAGGCACGATGCCATCCTTGAACGCAGGGCGGAAGCGCATGTTGAAATACCACTCATCTTCAATTCGGAAGGGCTTCACGCCACGGGTGATCGGGTGCGTGGGAAGGCTGTCGAAATTGGGCTCCCAGATCGGGTTGCAGGAAAAGGCGTTTTCATAGTGCCCTCCCAGCCAGGCCTGAAATTCCCTGCCCCCCAGCTCCGGCACCACTTCGACTCCGTAGTGCATGCAGCCAAAGCCGACCCCCTTCTCCACCAGTTTTTGCAGCGTCTGGAGGTGGTCGCCCTGGACAGCAGGGTGGCCCTTGCCGCCATCCGCATAGATCACCACCGCATCCGCATCTGCAAAAGTCGCCTCATCCTTGACCCAGCCCATCTCATGGCGGTCCACCACGAGGTTGGGGATGCCAGCGAGACACTTTTCCAGCAGCATCGTGCCGGCTCGAAATTCATGCATTCCCGGCGGATGCGATGGCTTGCCGGCGATGAGCACCAGCTTGCGCCTGCCATCAGGCGTGAGGGCTGGGGCCGCGACGGCGATAAGAAGAAGGGAGGCAAGCAGGAAACGCATGACGATGAAAGTGTGTAGGCTTGGAACTGAGGAAAGAGATCTTGGAAACCAGAATACTGGGGGCTTGGCAAGCCACGAATCAGGCTCACTGGCGCGGCAGGGGCGGAGGAGTGGGGGCCTTGGCAGGTTCGTCATTCATCCAAATACCTCCGGCAGTGAGCTGACGGAAAGCCCAGGGGAGCCAGCGCAGCACCCGGGAGGCGAGCCAGAGCGCCCACACCAGCATAAGGGCGCGATAGACCCAGATGGAGACGGAAATCACCACTGGCCGGGGCAGCCCGCCCTCGGCCGTGCGGTCCTGAAACCATTGCAGCAGGTCGGTCGTCGAGCCGTTGCCGGTCACAAACATCTCGGGCCGGCCCAGCAGGCCCTGATGCACGACGGCCAGCATGCAGAACAGCGCGATCAGCGAGGCTCCGGCAAGAAAGACCTGCAGGAGATTGAAGGCGACCGCAGGCTTGATGGCCGACGCGGCAGAACCACGCCAGGCGATCACGAAAAACCACAGCACCACGGCGGCACCGATCAAGAGCGGAAGCTGCATGAAGCCGAGCATGAGCAGCGCCCATTCATACCCCTTCAGCGGCGAAAGCTTGATCTTGGCGAGCACGAAGCCAAGCAGCGCCGCAGCGACCGCAAGGCCCCAGAAACGCACAGCCGGGCCGCGCATCGGTCCGCCAGCCCAGAGGAGCCAGCGAGAGGAGGGCATGTGCACCGCGGTGGTGATGTTGGAGGCCATGACCGGAAGTGTGATGGCATCCGTAGGCATGCGGAAGGCAAGCACTCCCGGCGTCTTCCATTCCAGTGAAACCTCCTGATCTCCCGGGCGCACAGGAAGGATGACGCTGCTGCCTTCGCGCCGCACAGGAAGCTCCTGGCCGCGCACACGCAGCGAGCTGATGGCGGACTCCGCAGGCAGTTCAAGGCGGAAATCCTCCCCCAAACTGGCCTGCACCTGCATCGTAAGCTGCGTGCTGTGCTGCCGGTCGCCCAGTCGGGTGACCTGCTGCACCTGATGGATGGTGGTGGTCGCCCCTTGAACGGCCTCGGGACGCGAGACACTGAGCTTCACGCTCTCACCGGGCCAGGGAGTCCAAACCGGCACCAGTTGGGCCTGCGAGCCTTCATAAACAGGTGCGAGCCCCTCGTGATGCACGTTCCAGACCGGCGATGCGGTAAGTTTCCAGCGCTCTACCCAGTTCTCACCTGCCTCGGCCTTCAAAGTGAGGTCAGGGACAGGCGCCAGCTCACTCTCCCAGCTCACTTCTTCATCGCCGGCTCCAAAGCGCACTTCGATGCGCCCCTTGTCGGCATTGATGCCAGGTGTCATCAAACGCTCAGAGGCAAGCAGCGGCACGCTGAGCGAGATGGCTTTGCCAGCTGGAGAGAGGCGTTTCACCTTGGTGTGAACCTGCCAGATGAGACCAAGCTCCAACTCACGTTCGATGCGCACGACCGGGAAGAAGTCCTTCTGATCGTAAGCCGCCTCAGCACTGGCGCTCCGGTTCTGCTCGACGAAGAACACTTGATCCTCAGGCACACCGTTGGGTCGCAGACCGGTCACAGTCCAGCCTGCGGCATCGACCTGCACCTGCCTTGGCTTCAAAAGGAAGCTCCACTGCCACTCCGCGCCCGGTGGGATGAGGCCAGCGACCTTCACCGTCTGCACGCCGGGCGTGGCAAGAACCCAAAGATACCCTTCATGCCGAAGCGTGATGGCATCCCCGACACTCAGCGGACTCCATGAGGGCATTTTGCCCGGCAGCGGCACTGCCACGAGATCGCTGGCATGGATCTCAACCTCCATTTCGAGGCGGTGGCCCTGCAACTTGAGCCGCACCTGAGGGATCTCGGCGCGTTGCGGGTCCTGAGGCCTCATGGCAAGCACCCGCTCGCGAAGCTGCTCCAGCATTTCCGGCGAAGGGATCTGGGCCTGGGCTTGGCTGACAGAGAGGCACATCCCAACCAGCGCGGCTGCCACAGAAGTCTTGGCGAGGTTCACTTGTGGCATCGCAGGCAGGTCACGCCCACGACGGAGCAGCAGCCAGACGAGCAGCACGATCAATCCCACCCGGAGAAAGGCAATCCCCCTCTCCACCCCGCATGGAATCAGCCAGAGCGCGATCTTTTCCTCTGCCGCCACCGGCCCACGCCAGCCAAAGCTGACCTCCCGCCATTTCCATTGAGGCACGGCTGGGCCGGTCTGAATCCTGGCCTTGGTGTCATATTGAAGGTTGGACTTGATGTCGAACTTGCCGCTCTTCTGCAGGTAGGACCTGCCGGCAGAGCTCATCGGGTTGATGGCACTTCCCACACGCTCGCGAATGCCCTCAGCCGCAGCAGGAGCGGCAGGAGGAGGCGCAGGGTCAAGCACGTCTGCCGGCTGCATCTCGGGCTGCCAGGTGCCCCGGTGAGGCTCCAACTGAGGATAAAGCCCCTGCTGGATCTGCTGGATGATGAAGGGAGCCGCGTTGAGCGCGAAGAGAAGCAGGGCGCCCATCTTCAGGCCGTTCATCAGCCTGGGGGCCAGATGTGCGGGCACAAAACGGGCGGTGGCGAGCATGGCGACAAGAATCACCCACGTCACACGCGGCGCATTGAGTTCATGGTAGGTCACAAGGATGCCAAGGACACCGACCAAAGCCGTCTTCAACCCCCAGGTGCGCCAGACTGCCAGGGTGACAATCAGCAGCATGAACACATCAAACAGCGACCAAGAAGTCAGCCAGTCGCCACGGCTCCAGTCCGCCCCAAAAACGGCCAGCAGCCGCCACCCGGGCGGAAGGTTCATGCGGGCTTCCAGAGCCTCCGCATCATGCTGCCAGCCCGTGGCGGCGATGCGCGGACTGCGCTCCAGCCTGCCCACGGCCTGAAGACTGAGATTCCGCTCACGGATCTCCACGCCTTCCATGCCGCTGGCCGGATTTTTGGTGATCAACTGCCCCACACCTCCCATCTTCACCGCACCCAGCTTGTGACCTTGCGCCGCATCGAGACGCCAGGTCTGCTGGCCGCGGCCGCTCAGCTCATCCTGGTAGGTCATGTTCTTCCCGTCTTCATCGAGCCAGAAGCTCCGGCGGATCGTGACGCCCTGCGGCTTTCTCGCCCCCATGCCGCGCATTTTTTCTTCGATCTGAAAGGCCTGCGCGGTGCTCCATTGATGCACCGGATGCTGACGCCACTGCGGCGGATAAGTTGTCTGTGCCACATCCACGGCAGGAATGCCGCTGATTTCCACGAGCCGGAATTCAGGCTCGTGCTGCAGGCCGATCAGCTCCTCGGTCACGAGAGGTTTCGTCCCCTTCGCATAGGCGATCGTCGTCGCTGGACTCGTGCGGTAGGCGGCGAATTTCAGCGTCCACTTGCCCGCCCGAACCTGCGCCTTGAGCTTGCCTGCTTCATCCACGGCACAAGGCACCGGCGTCTCCACGGAAGAAAGCCGCCATCCCTCCGGCAGCAGGTGCCCCAGGGCTTCCTCACGGCTTTTACCCGCCACACTGAGTTCCACCTGCGTGTGCAGCCACTGCGGCGATCCGTCGTGGATGAGGCGATAGACCTTCACGGCCAGAAAATCCTTGTCTGCGGGCTCCGTGCTGGTGCGCAGCAGCCACAGACGCCCCTCCGAATCCCACATGGGAAGCTCCACAGGCTGGCCATTGAGCTGCAGATTCAGCACGCCAATCTGCGGTGGAATGCGCACGGACTGCGGCATGGAAGTCCATGGGAAGACTCCCTTGACCACCGCCTTCTGCCCGGCGCCAAAACGCACGCAAGGAACGCCATCGCGGCTCACCACCGTGGCCGGCTGATCATCCACCGTCACCCCCTGCGGCCAGCATTGGGCATCTCCGGGAAGCGGTGCCCACTCCTGCCAGCGTGAGTCCACCTTGAAGACAAAGCTGCCACCAGCAGCATCGGCCTTGATCTCGATGGGCGAATACCAGAGCGGCAGGAGTTGGGACTTGTTGTGATAGGGCGTCGGGGCGTTGGCATGCTTGTTTTCATCCCAGGTCACCCAGCCCTGCCAGTCTTCGAGCAGCTTCGGGAGCTGAGCCGGAGTCCATGAGGGCAGGAGCGCGACCGCCAGCAGGGCGGCTTGAAGCAATGGCATTTTCATGACAAGCCCCAGCCTACCAAGCTGGCGTGTCAGAAGAAAACTGCGTTTTGACAGGACGCCGACGTTTTTTCAGCCAGCTCGGCAGCCAGTTGGCGAGGTCAACGCCCCTCCACCACGATGGGGGATGTGACGATCTCCGCCGGAATGCCTCGCAGATGCAGGTCGAAGAACTGCTGAACACGCTCATCCAGAAGCGGACTGCGGAAGCCATGGGCGGCGTTCGTCATCTCCTGGAGCAGGGAAGGAACCCCCGCCTTTTTCAGCGCGGCATGAATCTCCTCCGCCTGGGCATAGGGCACCAAGGGATCCCGGGTGCCGTGAGCGGTGAAGAAAGGCGCATCACCCTCGGAAACATGAGTGACTGGCGAGGCTTCCCTGGCCACCGCCTCCTTTTCCTGGACCGGCCCACCGAGCAGCAGGGCCTCGGGGTATTCCTTGCCCTGGCTGCGATCAATCGTGCTTGGCTGA
>CALDGV010000775.1 GCA_937941745.1 uncultured Prosthecobacter sp.
CGCCTCCTGCGCCAGACTCACAGCCGGTTTCAGCCAGCATGAAACCCTTCAGCAACCCAATACCAAACCACCCAAACCCAGTTTTATGAGCCGGAAAATTCGTTATGGCATGGTCGGCGGCGGTCGCGGCGCCTTCATCGGCGCGGTGCACCGCATCGCAGCAGCAATGGATCAGCAGATCGAACTCGTCTGCGGCGCCTTCTCCTCCGATCCCGAAAAATCCAAGGCCAGCGGTGCGGACTTCTTCCTGCCTCCCGATCGCTGCTACGGCAGCTACCAGGAGATGATCAAGGCTGAGGCTGCCTTGCCTGCCGACCAGCGCATGGATTTCATCGCCATCGTGACCCCGAACCACATGCACTTTCCGCCGGCAAAAATGGCTCTTGAGCATGGCTTCCACGTCCTGAGCGACAAGCCTGCCACCTTCAACCTCAAGGAAGCCAAGGAACTGGCTGCGATTGTGAAAAAAAGCGGCCTCCTCTACGGGCTCACGCACAACTACACAGGCTACCCGCTGGTGAAGCAGGCCCGCGAAATGATCAAGGAAGGCAAGCTTGGCAAGATCCGCAAAGTCGTGGTTGAATACCCTCAGGGCTGGCTGGCCACGCGTCTGGAAGAAAGCGGCCAGAAGCAGGCATCCTGGCGCACAGATCCGAAAAAGAGCGGCGCAGGCGGCTGCGTGGGCGACATCGGCACCCATGCCGAAAACCTCGCCGAATACATCACGGGCCTGAAAATCAAAGAACTGGCGGCTGACCTGACCGCTTTCGTCAAGGGCCGCAAACTCGACGACGACGCAAACGTGCTGCTGCGCTTCTCCAACGGTGCCAAAGGCGTTCTTCACAGCTCGCAGATCAGCGTTGGAGAGGAAAACAACCTCAACATCCGTGTTTATGGCGAACTTGGTGGCATCGAATGGCACCAGAAAGAGCCCAACACCATGCTCGTGAAGTGGCTTGACCAGCCCATGCAGGTCTATCGCACCGCGAACGGCTATCTCAGCAAGAGCGCACTTGCGGCCGGACGCACTCCGCCTGCACATCCAGAAGGCTATCTGGAGGCCTTCGCGAACATCTACAAGAACTTCGCCAACGCCATTCGTGCCCGGATCAGCAAGACCAAACTGGCGAAGGACGACCCAGCGAACGACTTCCCGAAGATCGAGGACGGGGTTCGCGGCATGGCCTTCATCGAAGCAGTCGTCGCCTCTTCCAAGAAGAATGCGGCATGGACCAAGTTGGACGCCTAACAGATACCAATAAAACCTAAATAAGCGGACTCGACAGGGTCCGCTTTTTTTATTTTGAACCATAAGCGCTGGAAACAACCCTTAACTCACGAGTGAACGAGGAAAACACCTCTTGTCCACAGGCCCGCCTGTGGTAGCCTTTCTGCCTCCCGTATCCCATGTTCGAATCTCTCCGGCGCGCCCGATTGCAACGAGAAGGCCTGTCCTGTGGCAAAGTCCGCAGGAAGCACCAGGATGGAGATTTGGTGGATGAACTCCGGACTCACCCAGTCGCTACGGTGATTGTTTATGGGGCCTTTTTCGGCCTGCTGGGCCTGCTGATGAAACTGGCAGCCGCTGCTGTGCCCGGAACAGTGCAGCCTCAGGCCACGGCCTATCTTTGTGCGGCTGCCGTGGGCGGAGCCATGGTGATTCACCTGCTGGTAGCCTTGCGCGAGGAGGTCGAAGACAATGTGGACCTGCTTCTCGTGCTCGCCACGCTGCTGCTGCAGTTCACTCTGAGCGTGGTGATGCTGGACTTCGCCTCTCAAAAAGGCTGGACGGGAGCCCTGCCCATTCTGGCCCTTCCGCATGGGCTGTGCCCCATGGTCTTGTCAGTCATCATGGGACGGAAGATCGGGCTGTTTGGAGCCATTTATTCCGCCCTTCTCGGGGCCATCGTCTTTCTCGCAGTCAACCAGATCACGTATCTCGCCACATCTGCCCTCATCGGCTTCCTGGTGGTTCTTTTCACCACCAAGGTGCGCCGTCGTCACAAGCTGTTCATGGCCGGTCTTTATGTTGGTGGAGCAGCAGCACTGTTTTCGTTCATCCTGCATCAGGCGAGCGGCGCGGCAGATTCCGCCATTCTCGGCAGGGTGCTCGGCGTTCCCTTCGCCATGGGAGTTATCACTGGACTGGTGGTTGGTGGCGGCATGCCGGTCATTGAAGCTGTTTTCCGCGTCACGACCGAGGTGTCCTGGCTGGAGCAGGCCGACTTGAACCACCCCTTGATGAAGCGTCTGAGCATTGAAGCTCCGGGCACCTACCACCACAGCCTGATAGTGGCGAACATTGCCGAAGCAGCTGCCGAAGCGATCGATGCCAATGCCGCCATGACTCGTGTCTGCTCCTATTTTCACGACATCGGGAAGCTGACCAAGCCGGAGTACTTCATCGAGAACATGGACCCGGCGCACAACCCGCATGAGGACCTGACCGCCCGCATGAGCGCACTGATCCTGATCGCTCACGTGAAGGACGGCGTGGACCTGGCCATCAAGCACAAGCTGAACTGCCGGATCATTGATGTGATCGAACAGCATCATGGCACGACTTTGGCTTGGTATTTCTACAAACGGGCGCTGGATCAGAAGGCAGAGATGATTCGTCTGGTCGAAGAGGGCAAATCCAAGGAGGACGACGTGCCTCAAGTCAGCGAAGACGTCTTCCGCTACCCTGGGCCCAAGCCGCAGTTCAAGGAGGCCGCGATCATCTCCCTCGCAGATGCTGTCGAAAGCAGTTCCCGGTCCCTCGACAAGCCAACACCGGCCCGAGTGGAGGCTTTGGTGGATGAAATCGTTCAGAACCGCATGGCGGACGGACAGCTCGATGAATGCGACCTCACCATTGCCGAACTGGCAAGGGTCAAGGCCAGCTTCATCAAAACCGTGCTGAGCATGATGCACAGCCGGGTCAAGTATCAGAAGCTGACAGAAGCAGCCTCGGCTACGGTGATCGTCGCCAAGGAATCCTCTGCCAGCAGCCTCCAGGCCAGTGATGGGCGTACCGTCGCCATGGCTTCGCCTTATCTGATGAGCGGCGAAACACCCCCGGCGGAGAAAAAGAAGCGCTCGCCGCGCAAACCGCCCGCTTCTGCTGCCTGAAATGCCCGCCATCAAGCGCCTGCACCTGTTCAACCGGCAGACTTTGCATCGCCCGCCGATGCGATGGCTCAAAAAGATCGCCGCCCAGGCGGTCCGCCTTTGTCTTGCTGAGGCCACCAGCCTGGAAGCTCCCATTCACTGTCTGGAGGAGATCGAAATCAGCCTCGTAGATGATGCCGAAATCGCCCGTGTACATGGAGAGTTCCTGGACGACCCGACGCCCACGGACGTTATCACCTTTCATCACGGCGAAATCCTCGTCAGCACCGAAACGGCCGCACGGCAGGCACCGGAGCATGGCAAGAGCCTCGACCACGAAATCGCCCTCTACATGGTCCACGGACTCCTCCACCTCAGTGGTCATGAAGACCATGAACCTGCAGAAGCAGCGGTGATGGCAGAAAAGCAGGAGCAGATCCTGGCCCGATGCTTGGCCGCCGTGGAGTAATCATCGACACAGGCATAGATGAGGCCCGTTGAGAGGATGCTCAGGCACTTCCAGCATTGATTTCCGGGAGCCAGTCAACGAAAGGGACGGCCTTCCGGTCCCGTTTGCCGTATTCCGTTTTTCATTCCCCCAACCCCCACGTTCTATGACGCCCGAAGAAGCCAAAACCCAGCTCGACAACCAAGTCCGCGAAATCATCAACTGGCACTTTTCACCTGAGACAGGCTGCCAGTTCTGGCTGGAGTGGGCCCAGAAGAATTTTGACCCCCGCGGCGTGGTGAACAGCTACGAGGACATCATTGCCAAATTCCCGCACTTCCAGGACGAATGGCTGCGTGACCTCCAGCCTGAAGTCTGGGTGCCCAAAGCCTTTGCGGGCAAGCCTTTCAACATCTTTGAAACTGGCGGCACCACCGGCATGCCCAAGCAGCGCATTGGCTGGAACGACTTCCGTGTCGATTACGAGGAGTTCAGCCACAAGCTCAAGGATGAGCATTTCCCCAAGGGACAGAGCTGGATCATGGTAGGCCCCACCGGCCCTCGCCGTCTGCGCCTCGCTGTGGAGCACCTCGCGAACTACCGCGGCAGCGCCTGCTACTTCGTGGATCTCGACCCGCGCTTCGTGAAAAAGGTCATCTCGAACAAGCAGTTCGACGTCGCCCGCCAGTACATGGACCATGTGGTGGACCAGGCCGTGCTGCTGTAAAAAAATCGCAAGATCTCCGCCATCTTC
>CALDGV010000776.1 GCA_937941745.1 uncultured Prosthecobacter sp.
TGCAGTCCACCAGCAGCGGTTTCGCGTCCGGCTTGAGCCCCGCCACCTCGCGGCAGCGGGCGCTGAGCTGGATCGTAGGTTCGCCATTTGATGTGCCGGCTTCCAGTTCAGCGCGCGCATGCACAAACTTGGCCCCCAGCTCTTCGGCACGCGTGCGCAGCAGGTTGTCAAACTCCGGCCTTGGCGTGTTGAAGGCATAGGTCGGCAGGTGGCCCTCCACGTTCTTGAAGCTGAAATGGAGGCGCGGGCCGCCATCCGTCACAAAAAAGGAGGCCCCCGGCTTCCGCGTCGCCATCTGGGCCACTCGCTCCTCAATGCCGAGTTGTCGGAAGACAGGCACCACCCCGGGGATCAGCGATTCGCCCACGAGCAGATCAGGGCGCTTGTCGTCATCAAAGACGAGGCAGCCAATGCCGCGCTGAGCCAGCAGCGCAGCCAGCGTGCAGCCCGCCGGACCTGCGCCGACGATGACCACCTGGGGGGATGTTGCAGACATGCTCACGGAGGACAAAACGCAGGATTCAGGCCATCAGACGCGCTCCAGCTTGATCGGATAGGTCTGGAAGGCGTTCCACTGGCACACGATCAGGTCGCCGTTCTCCAGCACGCAGACATCATGCCCGTGGTCAAACACGCGCTCAGCCTGCATCAGCGGCTTCAGCCTGCCCTCCTCATACACCGGCTCCGTGCCGCCGGGCGCGCTGACCACCCGGTCCTGCGCATCGAGGATCACGGTGAAGCCGCTCGGGTTCTGCGGCAGCTTGTTGATCTCCGGCGTCTTGCTCCAGCACACGCCGGCGTAGATTTCCTGGCCCGAGATCACCGGCCGGCAGACCATCGCACCCGGCACGGCGATGGTGCCCAGATACTTCCCATCCAGCGTGAAGCGGCGGAAGCAGTTGTCCGCACGCGAGGTGACGATCACCGTCGCCTTGTCCGCCCCCTGCCGGGTGTCGATGGCGATGCCGTGCGCATTGTTCAGACGCTGCTCCTCAGGCACCCCGTCCTTGCCCCCGAAGCGCTGGATGAACTTCCCGTTCCGGTCATAGCGCAGCACGAACTGCGAGCCGTAGCCATCCACGACGTAGATGTCGCCATTGGGTGCCACGGCGACCTCGGTGGGATTGTAAAACATGTCCGGCTCGTAGGCGCCCACCATCATCGGATGGCTCAGGCTGAAAATCTCCTTCCCGGAAAGGTCCATCTTCGTCACACGGCCCGTCTGGCGGTAGCCGCCGCTGCCGCTTTTCCACAGCCCGCTGTCGGTCAGGAAGAGGAACTCCTCCCCGTTCTCCTCGCTCAGCGTCAGACCGTGGCCGCCAGGCCAGGCGCTGCCCCAGGAGTCGAGGATCGTCCCATCCGGGTTGAAGACCAGCATCTGGTTGTCCCAGTGATCGCCCACCATGAAAAGCCGCCCGTCCTTCACCTGCACCATCTCATGGCAGTTCAGGATCGGGTGATGCCTCCCCTGCCCTGCCGGCACCCAGTCCTTGTTCACCTTGTAGCGGTGCTTCCCATGCCCGATCACCACATCCTTCTTCGGATCAGGAGCCGCACGCAGAGGCTGGACCCAGGTGGCAGCAAGCGCGGTGCTAAGACCGCCGAGGAAATGACGACGTGTGCGGGACATGAGCCGGAGTTTGAAGTCCCGCGAATGCCTGACAAGGCGAAAGTCATGCCGAAGCAGCCTCAAGGCGCAGGCCGGGAGAGGGTGCGGAGGTGGATGGCGTCGGGGTGGTGATAGGTGCCGCTGACTTCGGTGCCGAGGTATTTGCGCAGGGTTTCGAGGCTGGGGCGGGCCTGGGGATCGAGCATGAGGGCGGGCGCTTCTGCTCCGGGCTGGGTGAGGGGGGCATCCTGGGTGGGGATGCCGGGGGGGCGGCCCTTGGTTCGGAGACCTTTCTTTTTCCCGGCGACCTGGCCCTGGGCAGCGCTGAAGGCATCGAGGATGAGGAGGAGCTGGCGGCTGGCATCGGCGATGCCGAGGGCGGCGGGAGATCCGGGCAGGGCGGCGAGGAGCTGCTGGGTGCCGGGCGCATCCCAGATGGAGGGGCTGCCGGGCTGATCGAGGCGGTCGAGGATTTTCAGCAGAGGGGCGCTGCCGCCGGTGCTGAGGAGCAGGTGGCTGGGCGTGAGGCAGTAGGAGAATCCGGCACTGGGCCCGGCGGGGGTGCCGGCCTGGTAGGTATGAAGGCGGTGCTGGCGGTGGGGGCTGGTGGTGAATTCGAGGCCGAAGCCCTGGGTGAGGAACTGACGCAGGCTGGTGAGCACCTGGGTGAGGCGGGGGTGATCACGCACCTGGAGGGCGATGATCTGGGCCGGGGCGGCGGCGGTGCCCTCGGTGAGGGTGACGATTTCATCGCCAAGGCTGCCGAAGAGGTCCTGCTGGAGCTTGAAGCCAAGCTGCTCCTCCACGGCACCGAGCTGGGCGGTGGCCATGAGGGCGATGGGGCCGAGCCTGCCGACCATGGCCAGGAGGCTGGAGTAGGCCTGGCCGAGGTCCTGACGCATGACCTGGCAGCTGGCGGCATCGGCGGGGATGAAAGGGGGCTGGGAGACGCCGGTGGCGCTGCCGCGGAGGAGGGAGATGAGGCCGGCAGGAGCGGCGGGGTGAAGGAGGGTGAAGTCGAGCCGGGTCTGGGCGGGAGTGAGGTCGAGCCCGAGGGCCAGGGATTCGAACTCATGGGCGCCCAGGGCGCGGAAAAGGGTCTTGGGGTCGAGGGCGAAGGCGGCGGCCCCCTGCATGAGGCTGCCGGCGGACTGCTGGAGCCATTTCATGAGGACGGTGGTGTTGAGGTAGAGGGAGAGATCAGGGCTGCCACCGATGAGGCGGGCATGGCGCTCCAGGTGGCCGGCGATGGGAGCTGGAGTGGGTGCGGAGCCGGTCTTGAGCGCGGTGATGAAGTGCTGGAGGAGGGCGGGCTGGTCGCCCAGGATGAGGACGTCTTCCACGCAGGCGTAGGCCTGGTGCCAGCGTGCATCGGCAGCCTCGGAGGTGGCCACGGCGTGGAGGGGAATGCCGCCGACATCCTGGGTCAGGGCACGCCAGCCGGGGTGGGCGGCGAGCTCCTGGGCGTTGTCCTGAGCCAGGCGGGCTTCGAGCTGGGCGCGCTGGTCTCCGGCTTCGAGAAGGATGACGAAGGGGCTGCGCTGGTGGGTGTCCTGAAATGCCTGGAGGGAATCGGCGGCGCAGACAAGCAGGAGGCTGCCGCGGAGGCGCTGGAGGCTGGCTTCGAGGCCTTCCCCAGTGCTTTTTTGCAGCTCCAGGTCCCAGATGGGGACGCCGTTTTCATGAAGGGGGGCGAGCCATTTTTGGACCTCGGGATCGGCGAGGAGACGCCGTAGCCGCTGGCATGCCAGTCCTGGAGCAGCTCGGGCGCACTGCGGATGGCAAGGCAGCCGAGGGTGTTGTCGGGAAGGACCTGAAGCCACTGGTCGAGCTTTTCAGCCTGGAGGGGGGAGGCGAGGAGGCCGCAGGCGGC
>CALDGV010000777.1 GCA_937941745.1 uncultured Prosthecobacter sp.
AATCTGGTGCGCATGATCCTGCTGGCGCTCGGATCGCTCTGGTTTGGCAGTGATTTTGCGATTGGCAGAAACATCAATGGCCATCAGGAGATGAGCTTCTATCACAGCATGGCCGGCTTTGCCGTGTTTGGTGTCGCGCTGGCTGGCATGTTTGGCCTCGCCACACTGCTGGAAAGCCGCCTGGAGGCTGGTGTGCGGCACCCGGTGCAGCAGCCGTCTCCTCCTTCATCGTCGCTGCGCATGGGCTGGATCCATCTCGGGGTCACGGTGCTTGTGCTGGGTGGCGGGCTGCTGATCTGCCAGGCCAGTGATGTGACTTATCGCGTGGGGCCGCTGGGAATTGTGCCGCAGATGCCTGGGATCGTTGGACCTTTTGTCAGCTCCGAGCAGCCCATGACGGCCCGTGAAAAAATGGCGCTGGCTGAGGATGTGGGCATCGAGAGGCGCATCTACACCAAGCCGGACCGCACGATTCTGGCCACGCTGGTGATGAGCGGCGCGGAGAAGCGTTCCCTTCATTCTCCCGACGTCTGCCTGCCTGCGCAGGGATGGCAGATGACCTCGGAATCCGAGATCGTCCTCGACCTGGCGCCTGGGCAGGAAGTGCGTGCCACGCTCAAGACGATGCGCCGTGAAATCATGGATGAGCAGGGGCGCAGGCATCGGCTGCGGGCGATTTTCCTTTTTTGGTTTGTCGGCTCCGATGGTTCGACCTGCGCCGGAAATCAGGAGCATGTCTGGCGAACCTACTCCGATGCCTTTTTCAAGAACATCAACCACCGGTGGTCCATGCTGACCTTCTTCGTGCCGCTGCCGCTGGACTCCGGTCTGATGGATGATTCCTTCAGCGAGCTGGCAGCTCTTGAGGATGCCAAGGCCTTCATCCGCGCCCTTGTGCCCGGCATGATGGTCAGAAAGGCCTGACCGCAGCCGCCTCCACCTGGTAAATGAGTCCGCTGGGTGGCTCTCCCCCAGCCCATTCGAGGCTTGTGGTGGTCATGATTTTCTGGGTGCCGGGTGGCAGCAATCTCAGCAGCGCTCGACGGCGCAGGGCATCCAGTTCCCCAAAGACATCATCCAGCAGCAGGATCGGCGGCCTGCCTGCGCTGGCTTCCAATACACGCGCCTGAGCCACCTTCAGCGCCAGGGCAAAGCTGCGCTGCTGGCCTTCTGAGGCATAGGTGGTTGCATCCAGTGTGTTCAGCCGGAGATCCAGGTCATCGCGATGAGGGCCTGCAGCGGTCTGCCGCGTGCGTGCTTCTTCTTCACGCTTCGCTGCCAGCTCCTCGGCCAGGCTTGCCGAGGTGAATCCAGGCAGGTAATGCACCTCCACGTTTTCAGCTCCGTTGCTCAAATCATGGTGGACGGCCTCTACATGAGGCTGCAGCGCCGCCACCAGTTCCTGCCGCCGCTGGCGCAGAACCTGGGCAAATTCGTCCATCACCCAGGCGAAGGCCTCGGCCTGCCGCCAGGAGATCACCGCGTCCCGTTTGAGCACATGATTGCGGCCGCGCAGAGCCCGTTCGTAGCCGCGCAGAGCCTTCAGGTAATCGGGAAAAACCTGGCTGGCGGCAAAGTCGAGGTAGCGTCGCCGGTGCTCGGCTCCGCTGCGCAGCAGTTGCATGTCCCGGTGATCCATCCAGACCACCAAACCACTGCTCTCAAGGTAGTCGGACGATTTGGTGCACACCGAACCATCCAGGGCCAGACGCCGTGCGGTGGCCGACTGGGCGCAGCGCAGCCGTCGCTCGTTCCAGGTGCCTTCGATCAGCATCGTCGAGGCTTCCAGGCGGATGAGTTCGCCACGCTGGCTGGTGCGCGGGGATTGCAGCCGCAGCAGCACGCACACGGCTTCCATCAGCGAGGTTTTGCCCTGCGCATTGCGCCCGATGAAAAGGGTCATCTCCGGATGCAGCTGCACGCGGGCCTCCGCAAAACAGCGGAAATCACGGAGCAGCAGGTCAGTCAGCATGGTGGCAGGGGTGAAAATGCATCCTGCGCGGCATCCGCAGGCGTGCAAAGGGTTCGGCGCGTTCCTTGACCTGTCATCGACAGGTTGGTTTCAGGCTGCTTCCTCAAAAATCGCGCAGGCAAAGCCAAGGCTGGTGAGGTCTTTTGAAAGTCTTCCTGAGATGCTCACGTGAAAGCAGCACGCATCCCATGAAAATCCGCCCTCTCTTCTTCGGCCTCTTCTGTCTGGCACTTCAAGCACGAGGCGGGGACCTGCCGCCGGTCAGTTTTGCCATGCATGTGAAGCCCTTGCTCACCAGCCGCTGCATCAACTGCCACCATTCTGGGGCGATGTTTGGTCAGTTGAGCCTCGAAAGCCGGGCCATGGCCTTCAAAAAACGGGTGAACGGACCAGTGATCGTGCCCGGGAAGCCCGACAGCAGCATGCTTTACTTGGTGCTCAAAAAGCCGCCAAAGGATCCACAGGCCATGCCACCTGCCGGTCACCGTGTCACGGATCGTGAGATCGATATCATCTACGACTGGATCAAAGAAGGTGCCGAGTGGCCCGAAGGCAAGGCTGGAGTCCTCAAGCCTCTCAAAGGCAAGGCCGAGGACTCCTGAACCGACATAGGCTCCTATGAGCCGATCAGAACGTGTGGATGAAGAGCCCGGAGCGCAGCTTCGGCTCAAACCAGGTGCTTTTGGGCGGCATGATCTGATTCGCATCCGAAATGGCCATCAGTTGATCCACTGTGACCGGGTGCATGGAGAAGGCGACGGCGTGCTCGCCGCCGTCCACCAGCTTTTCCAGCTCCGCCGTGCCGCGGATGCCGCCGATGAAGTCGATGCGCTTGCTGGTCCGTGGGTCATCAATGCCAAGAACGGGCTTCAGCAGACGGTCTTGAAGGATGCTAACATCAAGCTGGTCGATCGGGCTTGCGTCGGACGCTGCCTGCCAGGCCAGGTCATACCACTTGCCACCGAGGTACATGCTGGCGTGGCCCGGTTGGGCGGGGGATTTCAGCTCGGTCGGAGTGACGGTGAAGATGCTGCCCACTTCTGCCAGAAAGGCTTCCGGAGTGCGGCCATTGAGGTCCTTCACAGCACGGTTGTAGGGCAGAATTTTCAGTTCATTGCCCGGGAAAAGGACGCAGAGGAACCAGTTGTACTCCTCACTGCCGTTGTGCGCGGGGTTCCGTTCGCGCCGCAGCTTGCTCACTCGGAAAGCGCTGGCCGCACGATGATGTCCATCCGCGATGTAGGAGGCTGGCACATCAGAAGCAAAAAGCTGCTCCAGTTGCGCGCAGGAGTCTGCAGGCAGCTTCCATACCTGATGCTGCACGCCGTCGGCAGCCACAAAGTCATGCTGAGGCGCATTGGCCTTCATGTGTCCCTGGATGATGGCGTCGATGCTGGACGTGCCACGGTAGGTCAGGAAGATCGGGCCGGTGTTGGCTCCCAGGGTGTCCACGAGGCGGGTTCGGTCGTCTTCCTTGTCCTGGCGGGTCTTCTCGTGCTTTTTGATCACGTCCTGCTCGTAGTCCTCAGTGTGGCAGACGCCGACCAAGCCGGTCTGGCTGTGGCTGCCAATGGTCTGGCGGTAGAGGTACAGCGTGCGGCCTGATTCGCGCACCAGCACCCCGTCCGCCTGCAGCTTTAGGAAGTTTTCCCGGGCTTTGGCATACACTTCGGCGGCGTAGGGATCGACGCTCAACGGCAGATCGATCTCTGCACGGTCCACATGCAGGAGGTTCAGCGGCTTGTCGTGCGCGAGGGCATAGGACTCCTCACGGTTGACGACATCGTAAGGCACAGCAGCCACATCGGCAGCATGCTGGGGAGCGGGAACAAGACCTTGGAAAGAGCGGAGGCGCATGGGCGCGAAAAGTGAGGGGGTTGGAGAAGATGGAGGTGTTGGCCTCGCTGATTAATCAATGAAGGAGCAGATGTATTCGCAGATGCCCTCAGCGACGGTGATGTCGAAGCCTGACTTGGCTGGGACATCGAAGAACTGGCCGCCCGTGTAGCTTGTGCTTGTGTCGCTGCCGTCCAGCTTCACAACGCAGCTGCCTGCCACGACCTCCATGCGCTCGGCTTTATCGGTGCCGAAATGGTAGCTGCCGGGATAAATGAGGCCCAGCGTCTTCTTGCTGCCATCAGCAAACAGGATGCTGTGGCTCACGACCTTGCCGTCGAAATAGACGTTGGCTTTCGTGATGGCGGTGACGTTGTCGAATTGCGTGGGGATGGCGGACATAAGGGGCGCGCAGAGTGGCGGTTCCGGCGGCTTGCTCAAGCACCAATTCGGTCTGGAAACTGCCCTTTTCTTCGGTTGACCGCCTCTGACATTGCTCCGAGGCTCCGCGCCCTAGCATGAAATCCAAACTCAGTATCGCCCTGGCCGCCCTGGTGGCCTTTTCAAACGTGAACGCCCAAGACACCGCCAAGCCGGCTGCTGACGCCGCTATCAAACCCGACATGGAGAAGGTCAGCTACTTCATCGGCCGCCAGATCGGCGGAAACTTCAAGCAGCAGAAGGTGGACATTGATGTGGCCAGCTTCACCGCCGCCATCCAGGACGTCATTGCCGGCAAGGAGTCCAAATTCTCCCAGGAGGAGCTCGAAGCCGCCATGGGCACGTTTGAGAAATACATGCAGAGCCGCATGGCCGAGATTCAGGCTGAAATGCAGAAGGAAGCCGCTGCCAAGGCAGGTGAGGCCAAGGCCGCAGGTTCCAAATTCCTGGCTGAAAATGGCAAGCGCGAAGGCGTGAAGACCACCGCCAGCGGCCTGCAATACGAGGTCATCAAGCAGGGTGATGGAGCCAAGCCTGTCCCCACCGACAAAGTGAACGTGCACTATCATGGCACCCTGGTGAATGGCAAGGTGTTCGACAGCTCCGTGCAGCGCGGTGAGCCGATCACCTTCGGTGTTCAGGAAGTGATCAAAGGATGGACCGAAGGCCTCCAGCTCATGTCTGTGGGTTCGAAGTTCAAGTTCTACATCCCCTCCGAGCTTGCCTATGGCGACAGCGGCGCAGGCCCTGACATCGGCCCAGGTGAGACGCTCGTCTTTGAAGTCGAGCTTCTGAAGATCGAGAAGTAATTCCGGCTCTATTTCAGGCGGCTGCTGGCAGGTCCAGCAGCCGCTTTTTTGTGCCCAGCTACCTGCCTAGCAGCCGCGAAATGAATTCAGGCGGCACCTGGGCCTCCTCACTGGCGAAGTAAAAGCGGCATAGGTGAAAAAACAGCGGTGCTGCGAAGCAGAGGGAGTCAATGCGGTCCATGAATCCGCCATGACCGGCGATGGAGGCACCCCAGTCCTTCGCGCCAAGATCACGTTTGATGGCGGACATCACCAGTCCGCCAAAGAAGCCTGTCAGACAGATCAGCAGGGCCATCATCGCTGCCTGCCAGGGGGTGAAGGGCGTGGCCCACCATAGGCAGGTGCTGACGAGCACCGTGGTGCCGATGCCACCCAGAGTGCCTTCCAGCGTCTTGTTCGGGCTCACCTTGGGTGCCACCGGGCGCTTCCCACAGGTCTTGCCCCACACATACTGCATCACATCACTGAGCTGCACCGTGAAGACGAAGAAGAACAGCAGTTTGGCATTCTGCCCGGCGTAGTCTTTGAGCGGCAGGGACAGCAGCATGGGCATGTGGCTCACCGCGTAAACGCAGACCAGCAGCGCCCACTGGATGCGGGCCGTGGAGCTCAGAAAGTCCTGGGTGTCACCATTGAGCACTCGGCGGAAGGGGATGAAGGCAAAGGCATAGACGGGGATGAGGATGGTGAAGAGGCCATACCACTGGATGCCCACAAGAAAGTAGTGCAGCGGCAGAATGACGAAAAAGGCCCAGAACAGCACTTCATGATCGGCCCGGTGGGTTTTGGTCAGCGTGATGAACTCGCGCATCGCCAGAAACGAGATGAACGCAAAGAGCACGGTCGTGAAGACCGGACCTAGCAGCATCGTTGCTGAGAAGATGGCCGCCATGACCCACCAAGAACGGGTGCGTGCATTCAGGTTGGCGATGGTTTTCCTGCTACCTTCACTTTTCGCGGTCTTTGCCAGCAGGGCACCCGAAAGAGAAGCCACGACGAGGATGCTGCCTAGGATGGTCAGCAGAAGTTGGATTTCGGAGTCCATAAGAGTTGTCAGGAATGAATCAGGGCTGCGCGTGCCCGGTCGAGGAAGGCCTGCTTGGCTTCAGACTCCTCCAGACGGATCGGTGCACGAAAGTGAGCCTGTGCGATGACAGGCACTGGCACCAGTGCCCCTTTGGGCAGCACGCGGGCCAGATTGTCGAGGTACACTGGCACCAGCGGAATCTGCGGGAATCGCCGCGCGAGGTGGTAGAGACCGGATTTGAAGGCTCCCACCTCACCATCTGTTCGTCGGGTGCCTTCGGGGAAAATCAGGATGGAACGTCCGCTCTCCAGGCAGGCAGCCAGGCGGTCCAGAGGGTTGTTTTCACGAGTGATGCCCTCCCGCGGAATCAGCACCGCGTCAAAGACCTCCTGCGCCATCCAGCGTCTTACTGCCGTGGCATTCCAATAATCCTCGGCGGCCGCCGGGGAAGTGAGTCGGCGTGCCTGTTCCGGCAGGGCAGACCAGATGACGAGCGTGTCGAGGTGGCTGGTGTGGTTGGCAAAGTAGATCGCCGCGCCTTCACCGTGGGGTAAATCACCCAGCCGGCGGACTCCGGTGAACAGTCGTGTGGCAGCGGCGATCAGGCGGCTGAGGTGCATGGCCTGAGTTTTGATGCCGCGGCATCCCTTCAGGCAAGCCTAAACTACGCCTTGCGGAACCAGGGAACAAAGGCGCTGGTCGTGCGCTGGTATTCTCGATAGGCGTCTCCACGTTTTTCGACGGAGAGCTTTTCCGTCAGAGGAATCCCGGTCACGTTCAGCAGAAAATGCAGCATGGCCAGCGGGGCCACCACGGCTGTCCAGCCCCACGGTGCAGGCAGCGCCATCAGGAAAAGCCCCCACCAAAGAAGTGACTGGAAGAAATAGTTGGGGTGTCGTGAATAGCGCCATAGCCCATCCTGGCAGATGCCTTTCCTGTCTGCATGGCGCTTGTATCGGGAGAGTTGGGCATCAGCGATGCCTTCACCTGCGAGCCCCAGGCACCAGACCGCCAGCCCGACTGTTTCCAGCCAGTGAAAAGCCTCCGCGGGTTGCTGACAAATCAAGTGCACAGGCAGCATCAGCAGCCAGACCAGTGCTGCCTGAACCAAAAAGAAGACCAGGAAGGATGACGCGAGATTCTTCTGCCAGCGCTGCCTTAGCACTGCATAACGCACATCTTCCTGAGGATGATGACTGGCGACTCTGCGCCAAAGATGAATGCCCAGCCTGAGACTCCATGCTGAGACCAGCACCCCGATGGCAACACGCCTGGGCAACCAGCCCTGTCCTGTGAGCGAATGCAAAAGGGCAACCGGCGCGAACGCCAGCGACCAAGTGACATCGACGAGTGAGTAATTGTTCAGTCGGCGGCTCAGCCACCACGTGAAGACAAACAAGGCCGTGAGGAGCAGGGCGGAAGCGATCATGACGAGGCTGGATGAAATCTGGAGCGACTGCGAAGCAGTGACGCAAGCCGCTCCACCAGGGGCAGTGCGACTCCATAAGCCAGAGCAAAGAGCAGCGGCGCGATGATGAACCATGCCGCAATGCCATAAAGGGCGGTCATGCCATAGTCTCGGAAGAAGGGGCCTGGCTCATCAAAGAAGCGCTGCATCATCGTGGGGATGTGGATGCTGACGTGGGGTGCATTGAACAGCCATTCACCCGCCCGGTAAAAGCCAAGCAATGATGCCCATTGCAGCGGATAGGCTGCAGTTTTGAAGGCCTGCAGCACTGGCTGATTCAGCCTCAGCGGCATTCCGATGAGCAGAGTCAGCAAGGTATTCGAACCCAGAATGGGAAACACGCCCAGAGTTACTCCCCAGGCCATGGCCTGAGAGATTTTGCGTGGTGTCACACCCTGTGTGAGCTGGGTGATCACGGGCCGGATGATCCAGCTTTGGATCATTCCCTTCATCTTGCCGCCCTCCGAAGCAGCAGATCCTCAATGCGGGCATTCAGCGGCAGCTTGAAAAGATGCATGAGAGTATAGGCGGCCATGGCGATGTTTCCGAGCAGCAGGATGGCAATGAGCCAGAGGAAGCGGGGCAGCCATGCATTTTCCTTGTAAACCACCCAGCACCAGAAGGTAAGAAATCCCCAGTAGGCATCGAACAGTGTGGCGATGAACCATGGATTTGTCAGTGTTTCATACGGCAGACGCCAGAGGGCGATCTGACTGCTGGCCCAGGTGGTGACTGCCAGCATGGAAACCAGCACCAGGATGAAGAACAGGCGCAGCACGAGGATCATGGCCTACCAGGTCCGGTGAAGGGAGGTGTTGTTCGGCCGGGTGTACACCGCCTGCACGACGCTGATGTTCCGGGTGGCGAAAGCAGCTTCGCAATACTGGAGATAGAGGTTCCACTTGCGGATGAAGCGTTCATCAAAGCCAAGGGCTTTGACCTCGGTGAGCCTGGCGTTAAAACGCTCATACCACTGGCGGAGGGTCTGAGCATAGCCTGCGCCCAGGTCTTCAAGGCCATGCAGGAACATGTCGCCGGTCTTGTTGATGGCCTCATTGATTCGGGCCATGCTTAGCAGCAGTGAACCGGGGAAAATGTGTTTCTGAATCCAGTCCACACCACGCTTCAGGTTCTCGTAGCGGCAGTCAGGCACCGTGATGACCTGAAAGGCGAGCAGGCCACCTGGCTTCAACACCTCCTGGCATTTGGCAAAATAGCCGTTCACATAGGCATCACCGACGGCTTCAAGCATCTCGATGGAGGCGATTTTGTCGAACTGACCGGTAATGTGGCGGTAGTCTTGCAGGCGGATTTCGATCAAATGACCGAGTCCTTCACGCTGCACACGTTCGCTGGCATACTTGAACTGCTCCTGGGAAATCGTCACGGCGGTGACGCGGCAGCCATGCTCGCGCGCAGCATGGGTGCAAAACCCTCCCCAGCCGCAGCCGATCTCCAGGACATGATCCGTGGACTTGAGTTCCAGTTTCTGACATAAGGCTTCGTACTTATTCCACTGTGCCTTGGCAAGCGCTTGGCCCGGCTCGGTGAATTTGGCGGCGGAGTAGGTCATGGTTTCATCGAGCCAGAGAGAGTAGAACTCATTTCCGAGGTCGTAGTGCTCTGCGATGTTCCTGCGGCTTGTTTTCACGCTGTTGGGCCGGAGTAGGTGCAAAATCCGGTTGTACAACTTCAGCAGGTTCGTCCCGGCGAGCCGTGTGGAACTGGCCTGGCTGCCCTGCACGGCATGGATGTTCTGAATGAACCAAGAAATGACTCCGGCGATGTCATCGGTGTCCCAGTCGCCTTCGACATAAGCTTCGCCAAAGCCGACATTTCCAAAAAGTGCACAGTCTTTGAAAAACGCCCAGCTTCGGATTCTCATCTCGGCAGTTATCTCGGCTCCAGGAGCTCCCAGAACGTGCTGATGACCATCTGGCAGTACCAGGCGCAGCCCGCCCAAAGGGAAGCTGCGGAGGGTTTTCATGACGAGCTTCTCGTAAAAGCCTTCGCGCCTCGACTGGGGTGGAGATGCGTCAAGTTCATCGGCTAATGTGAGCGTGGACGTGCTGTTCATGGCTTTGTCGGGAGGAGAGAGCGGTGCGGCCGATAGACCCCGCGCTGAAGTTCGGGCTGGTCCGCTTTCCGATAAACGTGCAGACCCTTCATCCAGAGGCGTAAAGCATGCCAGTGGATGAGAAAAATCACCCGCAAAGTCACGAGCGGGTAACGCCAGAAGGCCTTCCAGAGGCTGGCGTCGGTCAATGGCTGGCGATTCCCGGTCAATGTGGTCAGGATGGCGCGCTCCTCCCCGTCATGATCATCGACATGGATTTCCAGCTGTTCTCCTGGCAGCCTCAGCTTGAAGTCAAACTTCAGTTCCAGTCCGAAGAAGGGGGATACATAGAAGTGTTTTGGCGTGACGAGCCTGAACCTGTCTTGATCAGCCTCAAACTCTGTCAGCACATATGGCTTCTGCTCATGAAACGTGTTCGTGACCTCCGCCACGGCCGCCACGGGTTTTCCGGCTGCATCGAAGGCATAATAAAAGCAGACAGGATTGAAAATGTAGCCTAGGACGCGGGGAAAGGCCAGCAGCCTTACGCTGGAGACTTTTGAGATGTCCACACCTGACTCCCTCATGATCTGCAGCACATTTTCCTTGGCGTCGGCACTGCTTTTCTGAATGTGGTCGGAGTCAAAAAAAGAGAACAGGCTCCAGCGGTTCCTCTTCAGCAGCTTCAGGCTGCCAGAGAGAGCATCAAGTTCATCAAGGTCGAGCCACAGGTAGAAGAGACCATACTCAAAGCAGTGCTGCTTCGGCCTCAGCCGATGGTGCATTACCCGACAATGGTAGAGAGCCGAGTTCATGCGTCACCAAGGCTCCTCTCCCAGAAGGTCGCGGCAGACGTTCACAGAAGACATGAAGCCATCTTCATGAAAGCCGTAGCGTGTCCAGGCACCGCAGTAGTAGGTGGTCTGGTCGCGTGAGATCTGGTTCAGTTCAGGCACACGCCTTTGAGCGGCCACAGCCTTCACATCGAAGAGCGGGTGTTCGTATTGAATCCTCTTCAGCACCTTGGTGGGATCAACGCTGCCCTCGCCGTTGATGCTGACAAAGTAGTTGGTCTTCTCGGACACCCCCTGAAGGAGGTTCATCCAATAGTGCGTGCTCGGCTGGAGGATGCCGCGTTCGTCGAACTCGATGTGGTAGTTCCATGACGCCCAGCATTTCTTTGTGCGTGGCATGAAGCGGTCGTCAGTGTGCAAGGTGGCGATGTTTTGCTGGTATTGGAAGGCTGGCAGGATCTCGAGTTCCAGCGGGGTTGGCTCCGCCAGCATCTTCAGTGAAGTTGGCGTATGAGTTGCCAGAATGACCTTGTCGTAGGTTTCTGGCAGCTGATCCCTGGCATAAACGACCGCCTGACCGTTCCGGCGCTCAATTCGGGTTACGGGAGTATTCAGACGGATGCGATCCCGGAAGGGAGGAATCAATTTGCGCACGTATTGGCGGCTCCCATCCACCAGAGTCCACCATGGGTGTCTTGTCTGCATGCCGAGAAAGCCATGGTTGAACCAGAAATGCATCAGCGTCCGCGCCGGAAAGTCCATCATTTTGTCCGGCGGTGTGGACCAGACAGCACTTCCCATGGGGATGATGTAGAGGTCCAGAAAATCCTGACCATAGCCGCGAGCATGTGCATACTCCCGCAGCGTCATGTGCTCGAAGCGCGGATCGTTCATGGCTTCCACCGTCTCTTCGTTGAAACGCTGGATCTTGAGAAGAAACTTCCAGAAGCGCGGGCTGAGCAAATTCGAGCGCTGGCCGAAGATCGTGTCGAGGTTTTTGCCGTTGTACTCATAACCCGTGGGGAGGTGTCTGAGGCTGAAAGACATGTCCGTGCGCTTGGATTTGACACCCAGCTCCTTGAACAGCCTGCAGAGCAGAGGGTAGGTCTGATGGTTGAAGACCATGAAACCTGTGTCGATGGGCAGTTCCTGCCCGTCTTCGGTCACCGTGACAGTGTTTGTATGCCCTCCGATGTAGTCGGCCGCCTCATAGAGGGTGATGTCGTGGCGTTTGTGCAGGAAATGTGCGCAGCCCAGCCCGGCGATGCCGGAACCAATGATGGCGATTCGTTGACGGGAGGGCATGAGAGGGCAGGTGGAAAAACTTCCACTCTGTTCGCTTCTCCCCGTCTGTTGGATTCAAAAGGTTCGAGCCTCTGCCGGCATTCATGTGGCTGGGATATCCCCAGCGGGAGGTTTTTCCCAGGTTTACTGGGTGCGCCGGTGCTTCTTCGCTGGCCTGACCTTTTCGTAAAAGGCTGGTTTGGAGCTGTCCTTTCCTGGGGCTTCGGGCCTGGCACCTTTCCGCCTCCCTTGATGCCTGCTGGAGGGCTCGCTGGGTGGATTTGGCCGATGGCGCGGACGTTCAGTGACAAGGCTGAAATCCACCTGCTTCTTGAACCGGTCCAGACGGTAAATTTGGACGGTGACCCGGTCACCAAGGCGGATGGCGCGGCGGCTGTGGCGCCCGATAAGATGGCCGCGGCCTGGATCAAAACTGAAAAAGTCGTCGGGGATGGCGGACAGTGGCACCAATCCGCTCAGCCCCAGATCAGGGACATCCACGAAGAAACCAAAGTTGCGCACATCCGTCACCAGGGCAGCATAAGGCTGAGGCTTTTTCGAGCTGATCTGCGCCTCAAGATGAGCGTAGAGCTTCACCTCCTTGCTGTCCCGCTCGGCGTCTGAGCTGTTTTTCTCGGTCAGGCTGATGTGTTCGGCGATCTGTTTGGCCGCGCTGACCTGCAGTGGCGTTTTGTCAAACAAGGCGCGATGGACGACCAAGTCAGCATACCGCCTGATGGGCGAGGTGAAGTGGGTGTACTTCTTTTTGGCAAGGCCGTAATGCCCCAGCGGCTCGATCGCGTAACGTGCGCGCATCAGCGACTTGAGGAAGCCAATCTTCAGGGCCTGGCCGATGGGCAGGCTGCCCAGCATGGCCAGCAGCTTTTGAACCTCAGGCCGGTGGGTGAGGTCACCACACTGGATGCGGTGGCTGAGCACATCCTCACGATAGTCGTTGAGCCGCTTTTCCTTCGGTGCCTCATGCACGCGATAAACAGCGGGCACATCCAGCTGCATCAGGCGTCCGGCCACGGCCTCGTTGGCCAGAAGCATGAATTCTTCGATGAGCTGGTGGGAGATGTCGTTTTCAATGCGCTCAATCCGCAGCACGCGTCCCTGCTCGTCCAGGCGGATTTTGTTTTCAGGGAAGTCAAGGTCGAGGGAGCCGCTGCGGAACCGATGCGCGCGGATCTTTTGAGCCATGGCATTCGCATCATGCAGCATCTGCTCGATCCGGTCTCCGGGCTTTCCTTGCAGCACAGCAAATGCCTCCTTGTAGGTGAAGCGGCGTTTGGAGTGGATGACTGCCGGGTAAAATTTTGCACTGATGACCTTTCCGGCATCACTGAGAACGAACTCGACGCATTTGGTGAGGCGTTTGACACCCGGCTTCAGGGAGCAGAGCTCGTTGCTGAGAGCCTCTGGCAGCATGGGAATCACGCGGTCCACGAGGTAGGTGGAGTTGCCACGCTTGCGTGCCTCGACATCCAGCGGGCTGCCAGGCTTCACATAATGCGAAACATCTGCGATGTGAACCCACAGCCGCCAGTCGCGGCCTGCCCGCTGCAGACAGATGGCGTCATCAAAGTCCTTGGCGTCATCGGGATCAATCGTGACCACCTCGTGCGCGCTGCAATCCACGCGGTCCTCGCATTCTTCCGGGCTGGGCTGATTGTCCGGGCGGGACTTGGCGATGGCATTGGCCTCGGCCAGCACGGCCTTGGGGAAGTGCAGGGGAAGGTCGTAGTGACGTATCACGGACAGCATGTCCACGCCTTCGGCATCGGGAGGGCCGAGCAATTCGATGATTTCACCCTCGGGAGGAACCTGGGGCGATTCCCATTCCAGGATTTCGACGACCACCTTGTCTCCGACATTGGGTTGGCGGCCTACATCTTTCGCGGGGGGCACGTGCACCGCTCCGGGCAGCCGTGGATCATCAGGGGTGACATAAAAGAACTGCCTCCCGCGCTGGAGCGTGCCGACGAACTGCTTGCGGCCGCGCTCCAGAATGCGCACCACGGAGCCGGTCTGCTCTTCGGGTCCGGCTGGGCGCAGTCCGCGCGGTTTCACATCACGCCGAACCAGGACCCGGTCGCCATGCAGGGCCGTGCCGGTGCCTTTTTCTGGGATGATGATCTCGCCGATGCCAGGTTCATCGGGTTGGACAAATCCACGGCCGCCGCGGGTGATCTGAATCACGCCGGGGATCAAGTCCGCCTCCCGTGCGACAATGTAGCGGTTGCCTTTGGTGCGGACGATGAGGCCACGCCTGGCCATGTCCTTGAGGTGGCGTTGAAGCTCCTGCTGCTGGCCGGGTTTCAGGTGGAGCTGCTGAATCAGCTGGGGCACATTCGAGGGCACGTAGTCCGCCCGCCCGAGCAATTCGAGGATTTTGGGTTCCATGAGCATCAACATGGCACAGCCTTGCTGTGCGTGCACCCGCTAAAGTCAGGCCGCTCTGCAGCAGCGAGCTTTGACGATTTCTGACCAAGGAAGATGAACTTCAGGCCACCCATTCGGCAATGCCGGCGATGACTTCCAGCCGCTGGGCTTCGGTCAGTTCGCCATAGATCGGGATGCTGACCACTTCGCCAGCCAGACGATGCGAGATTTCGCAGCCTTTTCGGGAGCTTTCCGGCAGGCAGGCAAAGCACTGCTGCTGGTCGAGCGTGACGGGGTAATAGACCTCGCAGCCGATCTTCTTTGAGGTGAGGTGATCTCGCAGACTGTCACGTCGGCCGGATCCAAGCACCCGAAGAGTGTATTGGTTCCAGATGTGTTCGTTGTGGGAGTACCCGACCGGCAGCACGATCTTCGCATTCTGTGCCGTCAGCCAGCTGTCCTGCACAGCCATGCATTTGCAGTGTGCCGGGTCCGCCTGGACTACTCCCTGCAGCCTGGAAAGCTCCTGTGTGTAATGAGCTGCGTTCCTCTGCCGGTCAGCCGTGTACTGGGCATAGCGCTTCAGTTTCACGCTCAGGAGGGCGCACTGGAGGGTGTCCATGCGGAAATTGCCTCCCACATAGTGATGGTAATACTTCGGCTTCGATCCATGCACCCTCAGCACGCGGGCGAACTCGGCCAGTTCATCATCATTTGTGACCAGCATGCCACCGTCGCCGAATCCACCCAGGTTTTTGCTAGGAAAGAAACTGTAAGTGCCAAAGTCACCCATCGTGCCGGACTGCCTGCCTTTGTAGGCGGCGCCGATGGACTGAGCGGCATCCTCCACCACTTTGAGGCCATGCTCCTGTGCCAGGGCCAGGATGGGATCCATGTCAGCACACTGGCCGAAGAGGTGCACCGGGATGATGGCCTTGGTCCTGGTAGTGATCTTCGACCGGGCATCGTTGACATCAAGGTTGAAGCAGATGGGGCAGATGTCGGCAAAAACAGGCACGGCACCCAGGCGTGAAACTGCTCCCGCTGTGGCGAAAAAGGTAAACGCAGGGCAGATGACCTCATCGCCCGGCTGGATGTTCAGTGCCATGAGAGCCAGGAGCAGGGCATCCGTTCCCGAGGAGACGGCCAGTGCATGGCGGGCTCCGGTCATGGTCGCGACCTCCTTCTCAAAGGTTTCCATCTCCGGCCCCATGATGAACCTTCCGTGCTTCAGCACCTGGGTGAAGGCGGCCTGGAGTTCGGGTTCAAGGGGGAGGTTCTGGGCGTTGACGTCAAGAAGGGGGACGGGCATGGCAGGAAGCCATCCGTAGAGATGAATGCCCTTCATGCCAGCAATTCCTGTGTCGCCGGGCATCGGCGTGCAGGCACCGAAGGATCCTCGCGCCACCGGAAAAATCTTCGACAAGGCAGCGCTGCCTTGCGTGATGGCCCTGAGCTTTTATTCTGGCCATCATCACTGCCATGAAGATCGCCCAGAAACCTTATCGCGTCGGCATCATCGGTGCCGGACCTGCCGGTGCCACCCTTGCTGCCTTGCTGGCCCGGGAGGGAGTCGATGCGGTGTTTTTCGACGATGGCAGGCGCCCGGAGATGGTTGTCGGGGAGTCGTTGATTCCCCGGCTGGTCACGGTTTTTCGCAAGCTGGGCATTGAGGAGGAAGTGGCCAGCCTGGGCACCTACAAACCGGGTGTGACCTGGATCTTCGATGAAAACGACGCTCTGGAGCTCTCTTTCACGGCCATGCGCGGGGTGCTTCCCACCTACGCCTATAACGTGCCGCGCAAACCTTTTGATGAACTCATTCATGAGACCGCCCTGAAGGCAGGCGCACGCTTTGTGCCCTGCACGGTCAAGCTTGAGGCGGGACGCACAGAGCGAGGCGAGTTGGTGCCAAGGCTTTCCGCCGAGACTCTCGCACTCGTG
>CALDGV010000778.1 GCA_937941745.1 uncultured Prosthecobacter sp.
ATGCAAGCCGCCGCGGCCACAGCGTAGCGCGCAGCGGGGCTGTGGGGTGCGAGCTTGGAGCCCATGCCGATGAGGGTCATGAGCACCATGGAATGGCCAAGGTAGATCGAATAGGAGGCATCTCCGAGCCAGCAGGCCCATTTTGGCCAGCATGGGCGGTTCTGCCGCTGCTCCCACAGGCAGGCGGCCAGGATGACGAGGCCAAAGCCGCATCCAAGCAGCAGCCGGACTTCCAGCGGCTGATCCATGCCTTTCGTCGGATCATAAAAATGCGCTCCGCCAGACAAGCTCAGCATGGCCATTCCGGCCAGAACGATGGGCTGCAAAGGCCGCTGGGCCCGGTTTTGGAAGAGCAGGCAGGCGGCGATGCCGAACAGGAACTCCACATTGTGCGCATCGCAAATCAGCCGTGGCAGACCTTCGAGGCTGACACCTGGGACCTGGATCGCAAAGATCGCGGCCATCCAGATCGCGGCTAGAGCCAGGGCGATGCGGCGGCCGAGCAGCAAGGCCAGGAGGAACAAGGCATAGAAGAGCGCCTCATGCATCAAGGTCCAGGCAGCGGTGATGATGGGCATGCCATCCGGCACAGGCAGGAGCAGGTAGGAAGCAAGGATGCGCGAGGCATCGGGTGCCGCGCCGCCACGCTGCCAGGCCACCAGTTCCAGCGCCAGCTTGACGCTCGTCAGGATGAAGAGCAGGGGATAGACCCGGAAGAAGCGGCGGAAGAGGTAGCGTGGCGCCTTCTCCGGCTGGCCAAGCTCTCCACCGTGCACAAAGGTGATGATGAAGCCGCTGAGGACGAAGAAGAAATCCACGCCAAGCTCCCCGAAGTGGTAGAGGCCTCCGAGCAGCACCTGCCGGGTCTGCCGCTCCGTGAAGAGGCAGGCGTGGTAGGCCACGACTCCCAGGGCGGCGATGCCGCGGAACACTTGCAGGCTGGAGAGATAGGCGGGCCGGGATCCCATGAAAGGCAGTCAGTAGGCCGCGATGATGCGGTCGCAAGGTCCACCCGCACGTTTCAAGCGTTGACGCCGGGAGGGCCAGCCCGAAAGATCGCGCCCATGCCTGATGCTGAATCCCGCCAAACCCTTGTTCTGAGCCTGCTGCTGGCTTTGGCCTGCCTGATGGCGGTCTGGATTTACGAAGGCCGCTCCGGAGCGCTGAATTCAGACCTCGGCGGTGATCCTGATGAAGCGGCTCATGCTGTGACCGCCCTGATGATCCGGGATTATCTCGCAGAGGGCCTGGGTCAGCATCCGATGAAGTTTGCCCGCACCTACTACGAGCACTTTCCGCGGGTCGCCCTGGGGCATTATCCGCCGCTGTATTACCTGGTGGCCAGCCTGCCGCTGCTGGTCCGTGCTGAGGTGGATGTGCTGTTCGGCCTGCAGGCTCTTTTCCTCGCCATCCTGGCCGTGCAGAGCTGGCTGCTGCTGCGCCGTTTTGTGCCCGGAGGTCTGGCTCTGATGGCGGCCCTGCTGGGGTGTTCCCTGCCGCTGGCGCTGAAGCTGGTTCAGCATGTGATGTCGGACGTGCTGCTGGCGGTGCTCTGCCTCTGGGCCGTGTTTGCCTGGGCGGACTACCTGCGCTCCCCCAGCATTCGCAGGGCTCTGTTCTGGGGCTGCATCGCCGCTGCCGCCATTCTGACCAAGGGCTCCGGCATGATGCTGTGCGTGCTGCCGCCGCTGGCCACGATCTTGACCGGCCAGTGGCGGCTCATCCGCCACCTTTCCTGGTGGTGTGCCGCCCTGCCGGTGGCGGTGCTGGCCGGGCCTTGGATGATCTATTCCACGGGGATTTCCGCAGAGGGCATGACGGGCATGACGCCTTGGCAATACTTCAAGGAAGCCGTGCCTTACTACCTGGAAGCCATGCCTCAGGCTTTCGGCTGGGGGCTGACGGGCTTGATGCTGGCCGGACTGGTTTTCGGTCTTCGTGAGGTCATCCGAGCTCGCATGATCAGCCCTCTGGCAGCTTCCTTGCTGGCTCTGGCGGCAGGAGCCGTGGCGGTGCTGCTGCTGGTGCCAGTGGGCCTGACCACGCGCTACCTGCTTACCCTCGTGCCTGCCATCATGCTGGCGGCGGCTTTTGGCGTCTGGCGGCTGCTGCCAGGACTGGTGGGGCGTCGTCGGAGCCAGGCGGCCTCCCTGGCGCTTGGAGCAGCCTTTGCCCTGACGGCCGGGCTGCCGCTCAAACAAGTGAACGGCTATGCCGAAGCGGTTCGTCTGGCGGGTGCGCCTTCACCTTCAGAGGCCGAGGAGCGCTGGCTGATCAGTTCCGATCCCCGGGGCGAAGGTGCAGTGGTGGCAGCGGCCGCATTTCAAAGTGCTTCGAGAGCGCCCGCCCGGCTGCAGGTTTACCGTGGCGGCAAGGAGCTGGCCTCCAGCGACTGGATGGGGCGTGGCTACCAGAAGGTGGTGGAGACACCAGAAGCCCTGCTGAAGCTGCTGGATGAAAAGCGCATCACCTGGATCATGGTGGACCTTTCCGTGCCGCTGGAGAAGCGCCGGCCACACGACCTGCTGCTGAAAAAGACGCTGGCCGGTGCAGCGCCTGCCTGGAAGCTGGTGAAGGAGCAGCCGATTGTCCGCCGGGGTGGCCAGGAAAGAGGAACACTTTTGGTTTACCAGCGCTCATCGGCTTCCTGATGCTCCTTCAGAGGAGGTCCGGCAGCTTCCAGTCGCCACGGAACGGACGAGGTTCGAGCAGCTTCGCGGCTTCGGCGTCGTTGGAGATCGTTTCGGTGGTTGGATCCCACTTCAGTGAGCGCTTCGTTTTGACTGCGATGGCGGCGAGCTGGCAAAGCGTGTCACTGCGCACGGCAGTTTCGACGTCGCAGATGGCTTGGGAACTGCTGGAGCGCACGGCTTCAATGAAATTGGCGGTGTGTTCGAGGCTGACAGGCAGTTTGACCGGCATTGTGCCTTCCTTGTTGGCAGGGTCACGCAGGATGGCGGGATCGCTGGCCTCGATGGTGCCACGTTTCACATGCACCCAGCCGTTTTCGCCGATGAAGCGGATGCCGTGGGCGATGTCGTCGCGCTTTTCGTTCACAAAGACAATCGGCGCTGCATTGGCGTAATCAAAACGCATGCGCCAGCCGAGCACGTTGTCGCAGCCGCCTTTTTGTGGCCACTCCGCCGCCTCGTAGCTCACACTGACTGGGCCGGTGTCGTCCGTGCCGTTGCCCCACTGCGCGATGTCGAGGTGGTGGATGCCCCAGCAGGACAGCATGCCGAGGGAGAAGTTCGAGATGTTCTCGTGAAAGTGGCGCTTTGTCTTTTCGGCGTGGTAGTCGGTGAACGGTGCAGGCCCGACCCAGTGCTCCCAGTCGAGGGTGTCCGGCACCGGCTGTTTCGGAAAATCCGGCGCGGTGATGCCACCGGGCACGGCGACCTGGATCTGCTTCAGTCTGCCCAGGCGACCATTGCGGGCGAGCTCGCAGGCCCAGCGGAATTTGAGGTCGCTGCGCTGCTGCGTGCCGAACTGGAACACGACACCGGTTTTGCGCACCGCGGCGCGCACATGTTTTGCTTCCGCCACAGACATGCCCATCGGCTTCTCGTGGTAGATGTGCTTTTGGTTCAGCACGGCATCGGTGGAAGGAATGCTGTGCCAGTGCACCGGCAGAGCCATCAAGACCGCATCGATGGAAGCATCGCGGTTCAGCTGCCGGAAATCAGAGAACACTTTCACCGCATCGCTGCCATAAGTCTCCCGGAGGTGGCCCTTCGCCGTGGCGATGCGCTGCTGGTTCACGTCGCAGAGTGCGGTGACCCGGACCTTCGCATTCGTCAAAAAAGCCCGCATGTCATGCGTGCCCTGCGCCCCGCAGCCGATGACACCGAGGGTGATCTTGTTGGATGGTGCAGTCTCGCTGCGCAGCACGCTGGCAGGCACGAAATAGGGCGCGATGCCCGTGGCGAGCACGCGGTGGAGCAGGGAGCGGCGGTTCATGGAATGACGATGGAGCCGCCTGGGTCCTCACTGACCGGAAGCAGCCTTGATTTTGGCCTGACTGTCTGCGGAAAGGCGGCTCAGCGGCACCTGGAAGACTTCGCCACTGGCAGCCATTTTGAGCAGGGCGGCTCCATCCTTCATTCCGATGAACTCAGCCTGGATGGTTTTACCATCACTGCTCGTCCAGGTCTGCACGCCGCCTGGAGCGGGAGTTGCGGGGGCGGCGGCTGGAGCACCTGCAGTAGCCGGGCCGCCAGGGTAGGAGGCACCCTCCTTGATCCAAGTCTCCAGCGCGGTGAGCTCGGCGGCGGTCAGGCGGTTCTTGCCTTTGGGCGGCATCACATCTTCATCGTCATCCGACAGCTTGCAGGAGATCAGCAGGGTGCTTTTGACGGGGTCGCCAGGAATCACGTGACCGCCGGGGCGGATCACCTCCGCCAGTTTTTCAGGGGTGTCGAGAGCCACATCACCCTTCTCCTTGCCCTTGCTGACGGCATGGCAGGCATAGCACTTCTGCGTGAAGATGGGCTTGATCTGCGCATTGAAGTCCACCGCCGAAGCTGAGGAGATGACGGTGAGCAGGAGCGAGGTGAGGACGGGCTTTTTCATGAGATGAGCTAGGTTCTAAGGGTGGGCGTGATGCCAAGGCAAGCCCGGCGTTGATATTCAGCTCTTGTCAAACGCATCCGCCCGCCGAGACTTGGCCCGCTTTTTTCTTCCCGGCCACATCGCACCATGGCGGACCCCAGCCTTTTCAGACACTACTTGATCGTCCAAGACGCGGACGGCAATAACGTGGAGCTGGCCCGCACTTCGGAGCAGGTGAATGTGCTCGGTTTTGACACCCAGCGCCTTGAGTTTGTGCACTGCCACGTGCTGCTCGCTCCCGTCGCCGACCGCACCGCTTTTGAGGAAACCTGCCGCAAGCTGCAGATGCAGGGGCATCCGCTGCTGGCCCGGCTGGTGGATTCAGGCGAGGATGAGGGGAATCCTTTCTACATCACGAGCAATGTGGATGGCGAAACTCTGGCGGGCTACCTGAGCCGCCAGACAGAACTGCCGGGCTGGCTGGCTGTGATGCTCACCTGCCGTGCGCTGGAGGCCGCCGCGGCGCTTTGCGGCCGGATGAACCTGTTGCCGCCCAAGCCTTTGGAGTGCCTCCGTCTGGTGCAGACCGGACCACAATCTCTCCAGGTTCATTTTGCCGATTATGACCTGCTCGGCTCCGCCCGAAAGGCCAGTGGTGTCAGGGCGGCCTTTGACAAGCCGGCGAAGTTTCTGAGGAGCTTCCTCGAAGAGAAGGCCGGCGGGGCTTCGATGGCAGATTCACCCCTGCCTGCAGCAGATTTTCAGGAACTGCTCAGTGCCTGCCTCGACACGGCCTCGGCCGAAATGGTGTCAGAGATGAAGAGCCTGCGGGCAGCCCTGGTGAAGCTGGTTCCCGAGACCTTGGCGGGTGAAATTCCCACGGCTCAGAAGCCGCGCGCCCTTCTCGCTCCGCAACTGGCCAGCTATCAGGAGATCGCCCGGGCGCTGGTGAACCGCGTGCGCATCCAGAGCCAGCGGCTTGATATGGCGAATCCATATGCCATGCGCGGAACGCTGACCAAGACAGGCCGCAGCGTGCTGGTGGAGCAGGTGCCCCCGGTCAGGCTGGCCACTGCGGTGGCCCAGGCGGCCGATGAAAAAGCCTTCCGGCTGGATAAACGCCGCGATTTTCTGGGCATCGTGCCGCTGGCGCTGCTGCATGAGGCAGAAGGCCTCTGCTGCATGGCCGAGGAGGTGGCCGAGGGCCTTTCCCTGGCGGATGTCCTGCGCGACCGGCGGGCGCTGAACGTTCACGAAACCTACCTCGTGCTGGCGGGCCTGGACGCCGCGCTCACCCAGCTCGAAAAGTCGGGTCTTGAGGTGCCGCGGCTGCGTCTCGAGGACATCTACCTTCTCACCGGCTTCCCGCGTGAAGATGCGCGCAGCACGAAGCTGCTTCTGACCAAGCTCACCGACTGGCCGGCCTTCTCCGTGATGCTGCGCGCCCACCCGACCCTTGCTGCGATGGCCGGCCGGGGCACCGATCCTGGGCTGCTGCTGCCGCCGCCAAAACCCGGCAGTCAGACGACCCATCCCTGGAATGCCGCCTGGTTGTCGGCAGTCGCCCGCTTCCTGCTCGCGTTGGAAGCCCTTCCTGGTGCTGCATCCGAGCTTTCCGCGCCCAGCCGCGAGCTCGAAACCATTTCCCAGCTCTTGGAGGGAGAAATGGCCAAGGGTCGCGACGGCATCCAGGTCAAGCGTGCCGACTTCCTGGCACGCTATGCCCGCGTGATGCAGCATCATGACCTCGTGAAGCCGGTGGATGTGCCGCCTCCAGATTCGGTCGAAAGCAGAAGCCCGGTGGTGCGCAGCCGCGAGGTGCAGGAGATTCAAGCCACGCCGGTGCCCAGGGTTCAGGCAGCGCCCATTTTGGCACCGGCACCAGCACCGCTGACTTCGGGGCTGGCTCCCATCGCCGAAAAGCCCAGTGTGGGATTCGCCGAGCTCCTCTTCCGAGGCACCAGCGAAACCATGCCTGCATCCGGGCCGGACTGGGCCAAGACCGCCGTGGATGCGCCGCCCACCATCCATGCAGAGGAGGCCCTGCTGCCTCCAGATGATTTCGTGCCGCTCTGGCTGCGTGCCGCTGTCTTCATCGGAGGTTCGATGATTCTGGGTGGGCTGCTGGCGCATTTCACGGGGGCTGCCAGTCCGCCGAAGAAAGCCAGCCAGAGCCCGGTCCCGCCCGCTGCTGCCATGCAGCCGGCCCCTAAAGCCGCTGGCCCCAAGGTGCAGAAAACACCACCGCCATCCCCGGCCGTGGAGCTGCCTGAGCCTGCTGCGGCCCCGCCGCCTGCGCTGCCAGGTTCTGGGAGCTCCCTGCTCAAACCACCGCCACCCGTGCTGAAGGACAAGGCGCTGGACCTGCCTTCCTCCGGTCGCTGAAAGCCCGCTGCGCTTTTACTTTCCTGCCTGCGGCTGATTTGCCTGTTTGCAAAAACCCAGCCCACCGTTATTTCTTGCCTATTCCCAGCGCCCGGCGACGGGCCTTGTGAACAACAACAAACACAACGAACACACACTATGAAATACGCCCTCCTTGCCCTCGCGGCTTCGGTCTTCGCCGGCGGCCTCGTCTCCTGCGCTTCCAAGCCCCCGCCTCCTCCGCCTCCTGCTCCTGTGCAGGCTTCCAAGTAATCTGACGGCCTGACGGCCATGACTTCGTAGTAAGCGTTCAACCAACACTGAAAACGATGACCCGTCTCCTTACCATTACTCTCGCTGCCTCCTCCATGCTTCTCGCCTCCTGCGCGACGAAGAAGGAGTGCTCCTCCTGCAACGCTTCTGCCAAGCCTGCTCCAGCCAAGTGCTGCGGCAAGGCTGCTGAGTGCTGCAAAAGCGGCCACAAGCACTAATCGGAGCTGAAAAGCTCACATCACGCCGCCGGGCAGGGCCAGTCCCTCCCGGCGGTGTTTTTTT
>CALDGV010000779.1 GCA_937941745.1 uncultured Prosthecobacter sp.
ATCATCATCCTCGCTGCGCTGAAGAACTTTACCCGGCTGGTTGAGGAGGGAAAAGACCCGGACCGCAACAAGCAACGCCTGGAGGACTACCGCCGCAGTTACATCGGCTTTCTTGATCCCGTCACCTTTGTTCCCCGATCCAAGCTCACGCTTAACCGGAACAACGACCACTACTTCCAGACCTACATTGTACCGCTGGGCCATCTTCCCGTGCGCGGCTTCCGAGCTTCTGAGCATGGGCTTCGGAAGGCCTTTGAGTGGTTTGAAAAGCGCGTCCGCACGTATGCTGCAACCGGAGGACCTGAGGAGGGTGTGACTCTTGCCCGGTTTATTGAGTCCTTTAGTGACCGGCTCTTCTTCACTGTCATCACCGTGACGGACGAACTGAACGCCTACAAGGTCTTTGAGACGCTCAATGCGCGCGGGGTCCGCCTCTCGTCCACGGATCTGCTCAAAAACTACCTCTTCTCCGTCCTTCATCGGGAAGGCCAGCACGAGCATGAGATGAAGATGCTGGAAGAGCGCTGGGAATCCATCGTCGGGCGTCTTGGCAGTGAGAGTTTGCCAGACTTCCTACGCATGCACTGGAACAGCAGACGCGAGTCCGTCCGGCAGACCGAATTGTTCAAGGTCATCCGCTCGAAAGTGACCACACGGGAGCAAGCCTTCAGCCTTTTGAGGGAAATGGAGGAAGACATGGACAACTACCTTGCCCTCACCCAGCCCGAGACTTCTCACTGGCTCCCTGCTCTGAAGACTTATGCTTTGGAACTCCGCATGTTCAATGTGCGGCAACCACTGCCTCTGCTGCTGGCCGCCCGGCGGAAGCTGGCGGACGGCGACATGGAGTCCCTCATGCGTGCCTGTGTCATCATCTCCTTCCGTTACAATGTTATTGCCGGTCTTCAGGCCAATGAACAGGAGCGAACTTACGGTGCCGTTGCTGAAAAAATGTCGAAAGGCGGCCTGGCAGGTTTGGCAGCCATTCTTACCGCCTTGAAACCGATCTACATTGGGGACGCTCAGTTTAAGGCGGCCTTTGTGGAAAAAGTGATCCGCACCACCAATACCCGGAACAAGCGCGTGGTCCGCTACTTGCTCTGCGCCCTCGAAAAACAAACCAGCGGCAATGACCACGATGCTGACAGCGACAGCTTCAACATCGAGCACATTCTGCCTCAGAATCCGGGTGAAGGCTGGAATCAGTTCCGCGATGAAGACGCCGAGGTCATGGCCTACCGCCTTGGGAACATGACGCTGATGCAGACCGGGGCCAATCGGGATGTCGGGAATGCCTCGTTCGCTGAAAAGAAGCCCGCTTATGCAGCGAGCCTTTTTGAGATCACGAAGAAGGTGGCCGCGGACAATGCCGACTGGACTCCTGAGCGACTCAGCGCCCGGCAGACCTGGATGGCCAATCAGGCATCCTCTATCTGGCGGATTGCTCAACTGTCCTGATCCCACATGCCTCTTCCGGAAGACATGCCTCTGCGCCTTGAGAAGTCACTCACTCACGAGGGGCTGCTCGAAACCAATCTGGCAAAGGAAGTGATCGAAGGCTTGGAGTCTGGAAAGCCGATCAAATGGAACCTTCTCCTCGCGAAACAACTCCAAGCTGAAAAGGAGGCGGAGAATGAAGCTGACGATTGAGGCGTTTCGTGGAGTGAACCGGGAGTTCAATCTGGCTTTTGATCCCAAAAGTCATCTCTCCATCATTTACGGGGAAAATGGATCGGGAAAGACCACGATCTCGGATGCCCTGGAGTTCCTGTTCCATGAGACTGCAGGCTCCCTCGAGGAAAAATCACTCGACGGGAAAACGAGGATTCTGGCCCTTGTGCATGCCCAGCGGCGCAAACAAGACCTCCGTGTGCAATGGCAGGATGGCAACGATACGGTTGTGGCCCGGATTGGCTCGACCAAGCCGCAGATCACCGGAACCGTGGCAGGAAAGCTCCACACGCTGTCGCGAAAGCAGATCACGAAGCTGGTGGAGGAAACACCCAGCCGACGTTTCGAGCGCATTCAGGAGTTTGTCAGCCTGCCTGACCTGGAAAGGGAGGAGACGGAGCTCCGAAACTTTGCTGCCGGGCAGAGACAGCTGTTGGAAAGCCAGACTCGCATCGCGCAGCAAGTTGAGGCTGACTTGGACAATCTTCATCAAAGGGCCACACAAGATGAGACCCCAGCGCCGCTCCGTGAGCTATGGATCAAAACCATCCTCGGGCACAGTGCGGAGACCACGGCGGAGCAGCTTCAAATCTTTGATGCCCTCCACCATTCAATCACGAGGCTTCGTGACGACTTCAGGCCGCTCAAAGACGCCTATTCACACATTGACCAGACAAAAGCTAACCTGGATGCGGCACAGAAGGAACTTGTCCGCCTGGTTTCCGAATCCACGGACGACTTTGCCGATGCCTTGAACACCTTGGAGCAGGCCAAAGCCTTGTTCGCCAAATCAGCCCGTGATGCCTGCCCAGTGTGTGACAGCGTGATCGGACATCAGCAATTGGTGGCTAAGGTGTCTGGCAAGCTGGAACGGTTGAAGGCACTTAGTGATCAGAGTGCCAAAGTGAAACAGGCGGAGACGGCTCGTGACAAAGCTGCCAACGCTCTGGAAACCCTTCAAAAAGGCTTTTTCGCCATTATCGGAGAGCTTCAACAAGTCCATCAGGTCGCCAGCGAGGAAGTCGATCATTTGCCCGGATTGGTGCCATCGTTGCTCGAACCCACGGAAGCTCAGCATCTCACAGCGGAGTGGTTTCAGCGACTGGCGGCGGAGGCCGCACGGCTGAAACCGCTTTCGGAGCATGTGGAAAAGCAACGCACCACCCTGCTCCAGCGAAAGGACCTTCAGGATCAATTGAAGAGCATTCTGAGCCGGAAAAAAGACACCCGGCAGGAGCACCGCGAAATCACCCGCATGATTGAGAAGGCGGAAGGGATTGCCACGGTGTTGCGCAACCACCGGATCAAGCACGCGAACGACACATTGGCTGCCATCTCGGGTGAGTTTGCCAGGCTTTATCAATCCATCCATCCGGGTGAGGAGATTGAAAACATCCGTCTTTATCTTCATCCCACCCAGAAAGGGGCCGCACGCTTTGATGGCACTCTGTTTGGCAATGACGAGATGTCCCCGGTGGCCTGCCTGTCTGAGTCGCACCTCGACACCCTGGGGCTTTGCCTCTTTCTGGCTCTTCAGAAGAAAGAGGCACCCAAGAACACGATCTTGTATCTGGACGATGCCATCGCCTCGGTGGACGAGGCGCACATGGAGCGGCTATACCAGATGCTTCTCACCGAGGCCCCCCATTTCCGGCACGTCATCATTACTAGCCACTACCAACCGCTGCGCTTCAAGTTCCGCTGGGGGCTTCTCACGCAGGCCAAAGTAAGCTTCATTGAACTGGGCAAGTGGTCCTTGGACCATGGCATCACACTCGCCAAAGGCCCGAACTCCGAGATCAAGTTTCTCCGCCGCTATGTGCAGGAGGCTGAGGATGCCGCCACCATCGCGGCCAAGTCCGGTCTGGTTCTGGAGCGTCTTTTCGACTTCCTCACCGGCATCTATCAGTGCCGCCTGCCACGCAATCCGGGCGCAGAGCAGCGTTGGACGCTGGACCACTACAAGTCCGGCCTGCTGGGAGAAAAGAAACTGCTTCCAGCCCTTCAATGTGATCACTTCGACGCCGAGGGCAGGCAAACCGCATCCCACATGCTGGAGCCGCTTCTGAACGATATTT
>CALDGV010000780.1 GCA_937941745.1 uncultured Prosthecobacter sp.
TGTCTTTGCGTGCCTCGGCACCTGGACGGTCACGCAGGTGAGCAATGAGGTGCTGAAAAAGATCGTGCCGTGGATGCTGCTGGGCATCGCGGTGTATGTGCTGCTCAGTCCGGGACTGGGGAAGACTGCGGCGAAAGCGAGATGGAGCCTTGTGGCCTTCGCTTGTCTCGCTGGAGGCGTATTGGGTTTTTATGATGGCTTCTTTGGCCCAGGGACCGGCACGTTTTGGACGATGGCCTGCATCTCGCTGCTCGGGCTTGAGCTCACGCGAGCCACGGCGTTTACGAAGGTGGTCAATCTCACCAGCAACATGGCCTCGCTGCTTGTCTTCGTGATTTCGGACCGCGTGCATTATCCCATCGCGTTTGCCATGATCGCCGGGCAGCTCATCGGCGGGCGGCTGGGCGCTTCGATGGCGATCCGGCATGGAGCGCCGTTTATTCGTGTCATTTTCATCACCGTGGTCTTCGCGATGGTGATCAAACTCCTGTGGGATCAATTTGGCGCGCGGTGATGATTTGTGGCGTCCGGCATGAATATGCAGGCCGTAATTGCCTCACTCTCCCAAATGCCTATGATCGCCGCTCCCATGCCAACCGTTCAGTCCACCGCCAAGGGTCGCCAGTTTCCCAAGTTCGACCTGTCCCGCCTTCTCGGCACCGTTTTCAAACCCACTTTTGGTCGCAAGATCTGCATCCTCATCGACCTGCCAGATCTTGCCGAGGCGAAGCATCACGCCTTCTTGAAAAACCCGGCTCGGGCCGTGCAACGTCAGGCCTACGAGAACTTTCATCTTGGCCTCAAGAACGGCGTGGCAGACGAGCTGGTGCTCAAAGGTTGCGAAATGTATGCCTACACGCAGACGACAGGCAGCAATCTCGATCTGCCTGATCTCTGTGTCGATATGAGCGGCAAAGAGCTGAGTCTCGAAGGCGACATCTATCCGAACTACGACATCATTCTCTGCATCTCCACCTTCAGCGCCACTGCCCCGCTGACGGCCTTCGCGAAACAGTATGGCTTCCGAGGCGCCACGCTGCATGGCGTGAATGATGTGATCCTCAATTCGGGTCTCGCCGTCGATTATGAAGAAGTCAGCGTGGATGCTGAGAAGCTGCGCCGTGCCATGACGCGTGCGGATTGGGTGGAGATTGATTTCACCGTCGAAAACGGTCCCGACATGACCGTGCGTCTCGAATTGAACCAGCAGGAAGCGCAGAAGAGCCATGGTCTCTGCCAAGGCGACACGCCTGACATCGCGAATCTGCCTGCGGGTGAGGTCTATTTCGTCCCCACTGGCGCGGAAGGCACCTTCCCACTCAAATACGAAGATGGAACACTCGGCAAACTCACCGTGACAGGTGGATGCATCATCAAGGCGGAGCTGATCGCAGGCAAACAAAGCACCATCGACGAGCACAACGCCAAACTCGCTGACGATCCGATGACCGGCGTGCTCGGCGAGCTTGGATTCGGCACGCAGGTGCTTCCCGTGTCCGGCGCGGACATCCAGGACGAAAAAGTGCTCGGCACCTGCCACCTTGCCACCGGTCGCGACGACCATCTCGGCGGCCACATCACGCCGCAGAAGTTCAAGCGCCATCAAAACGCCACGCACGACGACATCCTCTTCGCGCCGCACAAGACGCCGAACTTCGACATCAAACAGACCCGCATGTTCCGCGATGGCAAGATCACCGTCCTCAACGAGCACTTCCAGCCGTCGAAATACTTGCTGGACGCGCTGGCGGCGGAATAGACTCCGTTAATGAAGTCTCAAACGCGGGCAATTAACGAAATTAAAGCCCTTCTGTGCTACGCGGCTCCCCTTCTGTTCATTGGAGGGGCCGGGGTGGTTCGAGACGAATTGGATGTTCTGCCTTTCGTTGTTATTTTGCTGTTGCCCGCGATTTATTTCACGATTTTTAGACGACCAGTTTTTGTTTTCATCATGGGCGGCTTCTGCCTGCTTGCTCTATGTGGCACAATTTTCTGGCCGTTGGTGAAGCATGGCGAAAACACACGCAGCGGACTTTGCCTTTGGATGGCCCTGATTGGCTATCTGACCATATCCTATCTGCTGTTAAATCGGCTGCTAAACCAGATGCTCAATCCCGAGCCACCGCTCATTAATGACTCCACTGCACCTACTTTGATGCCTGCTCGAAACCCAAACTCCAACATCTACGAAACCCGTCGCCTGCTCGACGAATACCTGCTCTTCCACTACGGCCAGCCTGCCGAAGTGCTGCCGTGGGAGAACGGGCCGCGTGAGGCGCTGGGGTTTCCTGTGCGCACGGTGATGGAGCTGATCGATCTGCCGCGCACGCTTTGTGAAGCCGTGGCGCTGGATTTGGGATGTGCGGTGGGGCGGTCGAGCTTTGAGTTGGCGAATTTTGGTGTGAGCGTGTTGGGCATCGACTACTCGCAGAGTTTTGTCGATGCGGCGGCGGCATTGGCGCGTGATGGCAGCATGGAATACGAGCGCGTCGATGAAGGCAGCGCGAGGACGGCGCTGGTGGCCAAAGTGCCGGAGAATCTGAGGCGGGATCGCGTGCGCTTCGAGCAGGGAGACGCGATGAACCTTCGCAGTGATCTCGGCGACTACGACATCGTGCATGCGGCGAATTTGCTGTGCCGTTTGACCGATCCGCTGAAGCTGATCGAGCGGCTGCCGAGCTTGGTGCGGCCAGGCGGGCAGCTTTTGCTGACGACGCCATGCACCTGGCTCGAAGAATTCACGCCGCGCGGCAACTGGCCGCAGGGTTCGACGCGGGAATGGCTCACGTCACTTCTGGAGCCGCATTTTGACCTGTCGAAGACCTGTGACATGCCGTTTCTGATCCGTGAGCATGCGCGGAAGTATCAGTGGAGCGTGGCGCTGGGCATGCGGTGGCGGCGGAAGGTGTAGGACTTGTCTTTTGCGCTTTCCAACAACGCTGAAACGAGTGTCATTACCGACATGAATGCTGAGCTAGCCCGAAAACTGATCGCCGCGCATGGATCGCCACTATTTGCTTATGATTTGGATGCGGTGGCTCGGCGCACGGTCGAATTGCAGGCGGGTTTGCCGGAGGGAGCGCGGTTGTATTACTCGTTCAAGGCGAACCCGCTGCCTTCCATCGCGCGTGAGCTGCGTCTGGCGTGCGTGCGGGCGGAGATCACCTCGGCAGGCGAATTGATGGCGGCGCAGAATGCGGGTTTCGACGCAGACATCGTGCTGGGCGGACCTGGGAAGACGGAAAAGGTGATCGAGACAGCGATCGGCCAGGGGGTGCGGATGTTTTCGTGCGAGTCGTTCACCGATGCGGCGCGGATTTCCCAACTGGCGCAGCAGGCGGGTTTGGAAGTGAGCGTGATGCTGCGAGTGAACCCTGCGCAGGCTCCTGACGCACGACTGGCGATGAGCGGGGTGGAGAGCCAGTTTGGGT
>CALDGV010000781.1 GCA_937941745.1 uncultured Prosthecobacter sp.
AGGCATAGCGCCAGTTCAGGGCGGAAAGGATGTCGGACATGGCTTAAAGGGGGCGTGAATCAGGAAGCCCCTGTCCATCGCCAGCCTGCTGCATTCGTCAACGGACTGGTTTCCTGATTGCCAAGGCCCGACTCGCTTCCCATCTTTCACCTTACATGTCCGATTCTGCTCCCAATACTGCTGAAAATCACTGGGAGGGCATCGCCGTCTCCCCCGGCGTGGCCCATGCCGTCGTGCATGTGCTGAAGGATCATTTTGACGAGCCGGACGCCACCCCGATCACGCCCGATGAGGTGGACAGTGACCTCGCCCGCTGGCGCGCCGCCCTGGAGGTCACCCGCACCGAGATCGAGGAGCTTCAGAAGGCCATGGAAAATGACCAGGGCAGCGGCGAAGCGGAGATCTTTGAGGCGCATCTGCTCATCCTTCACGACCATTCCATCCTCAAGCAGGTGGAAAAGACGGTGCGTGAGCAGCTCATCTGCGTGGATGCCGTCTATTACCGCCTCATGTGCCGGCACATGGACGCCCTGCGCGGCCTCTCGGACTCCTACCTGCGCGAACGCTTCCTCGACATCAAGGACGTCACCCAGCGTGTCATGCGCCATCTGCGCGGCGAAATGCTGGACCATCCGATGTTTGATGACCCGGTCATCATCGTCGCCCACGACCTCACCCCCTCCGACACCGTCCAGCTCGACCGTAGCAAGGTTCTCGGCTTCGCCCTGGAGATGGGCAGCTCCAACTCCCATGCCGCCATCATCGCCCGATCGCTCAGCCTGCCGGCCGTCGTCAGGCTGCACAACATCTGTGAGGAGCTTCACAGCGGCGATCCGGTGCTCCTGGATGGCGATGAAGGCCTGCTGATCCGCAACCCTTCTCCCGACACCCTGGCCCGCTACCGCAGCCGGGAGGCTCGTGCTGATGCCCGGGAGGATGCGCTGCTCACCACCCGTCATCTGCCCGCCATCACCACGGATGGCGTGGGCATCCAGGTCAGCGCCAATGCCGAGTTCATCGAGGAAATGGAAGCCATCAGGGACTGCGGTGCCGAGCATGTCGGCCTCTTTCGCACCGAATTCCTGCATCTGGAGGATCCGGACGCCAATGAGGACTGGCTCACCGAATCCTACACCCAGGCGGTGAAGGCCATGTCACCTGGCGAAGTCATCTTCCGCACCCTCGATCTTGGGGGGGATAAGATGGACCCGCGCATGACCATTGAGGAGGAGCCCAATCCCTTCCTCGGCTGGCGCGGCATTCGCGCCTCCCTGGGCCGCCGCGATCTCTTCCGCCGCCAGCTGCGTGCGCTGCTGCGCGCCTCTGCCCATGGCCGTGCCGGCATCATGTTTCCCATGGTCAGTGGGGTCGAAGAGGTCCGCGAAGCCCGCGCCCTGCTTGATGAATGCGCCCGCGAACTCATGCATGCCGGCGTTCCGATTGGCGAAGACATCGCCATCGGTGCGATGGTCGAAATCCCGAGTGCCGCCGTGGCGGCGGACCTCATCGCGCCCGAGGTCGATTTCTTCAGCCTGGGCACCAACGACCTCATTCAATACACCATCGCTGTGGACCGGCTGAACGAGCGTGTCTCCAGCCTCTATCAGCCCACCCATCCTGCTGTGCTGCGCCTCATCCGCATGACCGTGGATGCCGCCCGCAAGGCTGGCATCCGCGTCTGCATCTGCGGCGAGATGGCCTCCGACATCGAGCTCACCCCGCTACTGGTCGGCCTGGGGCTAGATGAGCTCTCCGTCGCCGCCGGCCAGGTGGCCCGGGTGAAGCATGCCGTGCGCAAGCTCAATGCCGCTGAATGCCGGGAGATGGCTGAGGCCATCATGTGCTCCGGCTGCCTGGTCAATGGCCTGGAAAAGACCCGCAGCATGGCCCAGGAACGGTATCCGGAGCTCTTCGAGTAGCCTCTCTGCCCACCTCAGGCCCCGGATTTCTGCTTCTCCGCCTCCTCCCAGAGGCGGCGGTAGTGGTCCATCCGCTCCTTGATGCGGCCTTCCAGGCCGTTCGTCGTCGGTTTGTAATACTGCCTGCCGCCCTCCAGGCAGCGCTGGGGCACAAATCCGCCCTCGAAGTCATGCGGGTAGAGGTAGCCTTCCCCGTGGCCGAAGGCCTTGGCCCCGGCGTAGTGCGTGTCCCGCAGGTGCTTGGGCACCGGCAGCGTGCGCCCCGTTTTCACGTCGGAAAGCGCCTCGCCGATCGCCTTGGTGGCGCTGTTGCTTTTCGGCGCGGTGGCGATGTAGAGCACGGCGTGGCTCAGGATGAGCTGTGCCTCCGGCATGCCGATGAACTCCACCGCCTGATGCGCGGCCACGGCCACCCGCAGCGCATTGCTGTCCGCCAGGCCCACATCCTCGCTCGCGGCGATCACGATCCGGCGGGCGATGAAGCGGATGTCCTCCCCGGCGTGCAGCATCTTTGCCAGCCAGTAGATGGCGGCGTCCGGGTCGCTGGCGCGCATGGATTTGATGAAGGCGCTTGCCGTATCGTAGTGCGCATCGCCGTCGCCATCATAGACCACGGTCTTCTGCTGCACGCTCTCCTCCGCGGCGGCCAGATCAATCTGCAAACCGCCATCCGGGCCGGGCAGGGTGGAAAGCACCGCCAGCTCCAGTGCATTCAGGCATTTCCGGGCATCTCCATCACTGATCGTGGCCAGATGCCTGCGGGCTTCTGGCGTGATCGTGGCACCGGTCATACCGAGCCCGCGTTCTGTATCGGCCAGCGCCCTGTCGATGAGGTTTTCCAGGTCGGCGAGAGTCAGCGGCTCCAGCGTGAAGACCTGGGAGCGGCTGACGAGCGGGCTGTTGACGTAAAAGAAAGGATTGTGCGTCGTGGCCCCGATGAAGCGCAGGGTGCCGCGCTCCAGATGCGGCAGCAGCACATCCTGCTGTGCCTTGTTGAAGCGGTGGATCTCATCCACAAACAGCACCGTGCTCTGGCCGTTCA
>CALDGV010000782.1 GCA_937941745.1 uncultured Prosthecobacter sp.
CCAGTCCGGGTAAGATTTGGCCAGGTCATCAAAGACCTGCTTCATCTGCTGATACTGGGTCAAAGCACCTTGAAGATTGCCCTCGCGTTCCATTTTTTCAGCGTCGTCCTTGAGCAGGTAACCACGGAAAAACATGTCGGCAGCCTCATCCGTGCCGGGGATCTGAGCGTGTCCGGAAAACGGGCACGCAAGCGCGGCGGCAACCATCAAAACTGGGGGGCAAAACTTCATGGGGGCCGCGAAATTAGCGGGAAGGGGGGTTTTTGTAAATAGAGCTGTGGGAAAAGCTCGGTGGCTCCGGGCCTTGCCGAGGGGTGTTTTGGCTGTCTTGAATGTTCACTTTCGCTGTTGCAAAGCTGCGAGACAATTCTGGGCGCGAGGGCTTCACGCGCTTGCCCGTCGGCGTGCGCCCTGCTTGCATCCGCTTCTGTGAAATCCTTCTCATCTGAAGCCGGCCCCTACGTCCTTGGCACCGCCCTCATGGGGGTTTTGTTCATCGCTGGCATGATCCGGCTCTGGCTGCTGCGCCGTGTCGAGATCCGTCTTTTGAAGAACAAGGAGGATTTGGAAAAGCAGGTCGTCCAGCAGCAGAAGGACCTCCTCCAGGCTCGTTCGGACGCCAACGCCTGGCGGGCGGAGATGCAGCGCCAGTTCGATCATTTCCGTGCCATGGCCAGCGACCAGTTGAAGGTGGAGGAGAACCGCTTTGACAATCTGCTGAACAAATCCAGGGAGCGTGAGAAGGACCTGCTCACAACACTGGACATCACGCGCCAGATGTGTGCCGAACTGCCTGCGGCCAAGGCCCGTGTCATGCAGTTGGAGTCTCTGCTTGGCATTGATGAGGGCGAGGGGCTCACAACCGCACCTCCCACCAAGGCTGCAGCACCAGTCACGACCTTCCGGGTGGCACCGCTGCCGGACTTGAATGGCAGCCTGGAGGCATCCAACGGCTCAGATGCCCTGCCTCCGCCGAGCCCGGCCGAGCCGACTGAAGTCCTTCAGAGTGAAGTGACGGATGCCAGCGGCCATGAACTGGAGGAACTGCGCCGCCAAAATACCCTGCTCCAGCAGGCCCTGACTGCTGAGCGGCTGCGCTCCCGCCTCCGGGAGCGCTCCTCCTCAGGAGTCAAAGGACGCTTCGGTCGTCGCAACGGCGTCTCGTGAACCTGTCGGGTTGCACTCCGGATAGTCGCTGGTGCATCCAGGCAAAGAATCTCGATTGGTCAAAGCTGGCTCAGGCGTTAAATGACGGCCCATGCCTGAGACTCCCGCCCGCTTTATCCAGATTGATGATGCTGCCCGCGAAACCAACCCGTGGACCAACAATGAATGGCTCTGCCGTCCCGACCTGGTGGAGGCTGAAAAACTGCTGCTGGTGCGGGCCAACATGGCGCCGATGCACTGTCATCCCTTCCATTGCCATCCGCATCGTGAGGAGATCATTTATGTGATCTATGGCCGGGCCGAGCAGTGGGTCGGCACGGAGAAGCGCATCCTCAAGGCAGGTGAAATGGCCCACATCCCGCCAGGCGTGGTTCATGCCACCTACAACCCACATCAAGAGCCATTGGTGTTCCTCGCGATTCTTTCGCCAGCCAAGCTGCCTGAAGACCTGGCGGCCGTGCCGGATCCCCAGGATGTTTCCAGCCAGGAACCCTGGGCCAGCCTGCGTCAGGGCCTGCCCGAATGCAGGACCCTGGCCTGAGCCTGCTTCAGGGGACTTCTGGGAGTGCGAGCAGGCGCTTGGATTCTCGGAGCAGGAAGGCGGTGTCGGTAAAAGGCTGCCAGCTGATGTCAATCCAGCGTAGGCGTCCCTTTGCATCCACCAGCACGGCGGCGTGCAAGGCCTCCTCTTCAAAATCATCGTAGGCTCGGAAGGTTTTGAACGCTTCCAGGGATGGATCGCAGAGCACCGGGAAGGGGGGCAGCTTCTTGGTCGTCATCTGCTCCGTCAGGCGGCCAGCCAGTGACAGCGGCTCCAAGGTGATGGCACAGAGCTGGATGCCTGCCTTTTCGTAATCGGGTGCCGCTTTGGCAAAGGCATTGACCTGTTCCATGCAGTGCGTGCAGGCTGAGCCAAGATAGAACAGCAGAATATGCGGCTTGCCCTCAAACTGGCTGCTGGGGGCTGGCTTGCCTTCCAGGGTCAGAGCCTGCCATTTGGGGGCGACGGGTGGATGCCAGTGCATGGGTCCCAGGCTTTCCAGAGGCGGGCGGACGCCGCTGTCTGTTCGTTTCGGGGCTGGGGAGCGCCAGTCGCCTGAAATGCCCCAGCTCTTGGCGAGGACGTCGAGGCGCTTTTTCACCGGCAGATCAGCCTCCAGAGCGAAGGCGAGCTTGCGCACTTCCTCGAAGGTTTTCTTCGCGTCCTGGGGCTTGCCGAGCGCCTGCTGCATTTCGACCTTGGAGGAGAGGCCAGCGAGGTCTTGGGGATAGTTTTTGAGCAGTTCCTCGGCCTTTTTCTTGTCCCCAATTTTGAGGTAAAGGCTGGCGCTCAGGGGCTTGGGCATCTCTGTGGCCTTGTTGAGGAGTTCGGCGGCATTTTTTGCCTGGCTGAGAACTGCGTTCATGGCGCGCAGTTCAGCGAGCGCCGTGGTGGAGAAGTCAGGCTTTTTGTTCTCCTTGGGTGGCGGGGCTTTCTTGCTGCCATCGTCCTTTTTGGCGGCATCGGCCTTGGCGGGCTTGTCATCCTTTTTCTTGGCTTCTGCTGCCTTGGTGAGGGCTTTTTTCTCGATGGCCTCCAGTGCGGTGATGGTTTCACCCAAGCCCTTGCCATCGTTCTTGAAGTAGAAGGCCAGCCCGCGGCCATGCAGGCGGCGGGCTTCATGACTTGTCTGGGCTACTTCGGGAAAGTAGGGGCTTGAGGTCACTTCC
>CALDGV010000783.1 GCA_937941745.1 uncultured Prosthecobacter sp.
AGGGCATCCGCCAGGGTTCCCGCGGCTACCCGCGCTTCACCGACCCCACGCTGCGTGGGCCGGAGAAGTACTACGACTATCTCAAAATGGCCACGGAGAAGAGCCTCGAGCGCTGCCAGACCTCGAAGTTCGACCTGCTCATGCTGCACAATCCGGACAGCATCGCCTACACGAGCGAGAAGGTGTGGGACGCCTTCACGAAAATTCGTGACGAGGGCCTCACCGACCGCCTCGGCATCGCCCCCGGACCCGCGAACGGCTTCACGCTCGACATGATCGAGTGCTTTGAGCGCTACGGCGACCGCATGGACTGGGCGATGATCATCTTGAACCCCTTCGAGCCCTGGCCCGGCCAGCACGTGCTCGCTGCAGCGGAGAAGAACAAGGTCGACATCCTCGCCCGCGTCGTGGACTACGGCGGCCTCTTCCACGATGACGTGAAGCCCGGTCACAAATTCCGCGATGGCGATCATCGCACGCATCGCCCCGGCGAGTGGATTGAGCATGGTGTCGAGCGCCTCGAAAAAGTGCGCCCGATCGCCCAGAAGCACGGTCTCACGATGCTGCAGCTCGCCTGCCTGTGGACGCTGGGGAACACCGCCGTGAAAAGCGTCGTCCCCACCCTCATCCAGGAGCACGGCGAAGGAGCCCGCACCATCGAGAGCAAGCTCGACGACCTCGCCGCCCTGCCAGAGCAATGCCTGAGCAAAGAAGAGATCGAAACCATCCGCCAGATCGGTGACAACACCGGCTGCATGGCACTCAAAGGCGCCAGCCACCGTCACCCCGCTGACATGGAGCCTCGCGCCGATGAATGGGCCATGCGTGACGACCTCCTGGCGCTCGCAGGCCGTTTCGGCCTTCAGTGGACCTGGTGACCGGGATCAGGCGATCAGCGGTCCGGTGACCGGCAGTTTGAGAGCTTCAACAACCGCGCTGACGAGGGTTTCTGATGAAACCATCGTCTGCTCGCGGCTGACGAGGTTCTTCATCTGCACCTGCGGGTATTCTGCGCCGAAGACCAGGGCGAAACGCGCCTTCTGGTTCTCGGCCGCCTGGAACTGCTTGCCCACTTTCTGGGCCGTCATGCTGAAATCCACCCGCACACCAGCCTTGCGCAGGGCCTGCACGGCCGCCAGGGCCGGGCTGCGCTGGGCTTCATCTGCGATGACGATGTAGGCATCGACGCCGGTATGGGCATTGAGGTACTCGGTGATGCCGAACTGAGCGCCTGGAGTCTTGCCAAGCAGGATGCCGAGCACGACGTCCCCCATCGCAAAGCCCGCGGAGGGCATGTCCACCGCACCGTCACTCATGAGCGCGCACAGCTTGTCGTAACGGCCGCCGCCTGCGACGGCCCGCAGGCCATGCTTGAGGTCGAAGACCTCAAAAACCATGCCCGTGTAGTAGGCCAGGCCGCGGACGATGGTGGCATCAATGCGCACGTACTGCCACAAACCGCGTGCTTCGAGATCGGCGCGAAGGGGGGCGAAGATGGGATGGCTGCCATCGACGCTGGCCATGAAGCCGCGCACATCCTCAAGTGTGAGGCCGACCTTCGCCAGCTTCTCGGCAGTGTCTTCGGGCTTGGCCCGCTCGATCTTGTCGATGATGGAGAGGAAGGTCGTCCAGTGCTCTTCAGGCACCTGCTTTTCCTGAAGGTACTGGGTCCAGATCTGGCGGTTGCTCAGCCGGATGATGAAGTCTTCTGCCTGGATGCCGAAGGCGAGCATCACATCCACAGCGAGGGCAACAAGCTCGGCATCGCTGCCCTGGCTGGCATCTCCCAGAATGTCGGCATTGAACTGGATGAACTCGCGTGAACGGCCTTCCTGAGGCTCCTCGTAGCGGAAGCAGGGGCCGATCTGGAACCACTTCATCGGCTTTTTGTAGTCACGCTGCCGTGCTGTGGCCATGCGGGCCAGGGAAGGGGTGACCTCGGGGCGCAGGGAAATGTTGCGTCCGCCCTTGTCGTCGAAGCAGAAGAGCTGGGAGGTGATCTCATCGCCGCTCTTCTTTTTGTAGAGGTCGGTGCTTTCGACCAGGGGGCCTTCATATTCCACAAAGCCGTAGCTGCGGGCCACCTGACGCCAGGTGTCGAAGATGTAGTTACGGAGCGCGCAGTCTTCGGGGAAGAAGTCGCGGAAGCCTTTGACGGTGCGGAAGGTGGCCATGATCGGAGGGGCGCGACACATGCCCGCAGGAACGGGCAGGTCAAGGCCTTCACCTCACAGGAGTTCCCCCAGGATAGGAAGGCTTACTTGCCGAGCCAGACGACTCCCAGCGGCGGCAGGTCAATGATCACGCTCCAGGGCTGTCCCTGCCATTCGGCTGGCCCGGCGGGCATGGGCAGAGGGTTGGTCATGCCGCTGCCGGCGTAACCCGGTGCATCCGTGTTCACCAGTTCGCGGTAGCTGCCGGGTTCGGCCACGCCCACGCGGTAGCCTTTGCGGGGCACCGGGGTGGCGTTGATGATGCAATACACTTTGTCACCGCAGGGAGCCTGACGGTAGAAGGCGAAGATGCTGTGGTCGGCATCAATGGCATCGAGCCACTGGAATCCGCCTGCTGCATGATCCTGGGCGTGCAGGGCCGGGCGCGAGGTGTAGAGCCAGTTGAGGTCACGGATGAGCTTTTGCAGCGCGGCGTGCTCCTCCCCCATGAACAGATGCCAGTCGAGGCTGCGCTCATGGTTCCATTCCTGCCACTGGGCGAACTCGCCGCCCATGAAGAGCAGCTTTTTGCCCGGATGCGCCCACATCCAGGCATAGAGCATGCGCAGGTTGGCGAATTTCTGCCAGCGGTCGCCGGGCATCTTGTTGATCAGGCTGCCCTTGCCATGCACGACCTCGTCGTGGCTGAGCACGAGGATGAAGTTCTCATCGTAGGCGTAGAGCATGGAGAAGGTGGCTTCACCATGATGGTACTTCCGGTGCACGGGATCCTCCTCCATGTAGCGGAGGGTGTCGTTCATCCAGCCCATGTTCCATTTGAAGCCGAAGCCGAGGCCTCCGGCATCCGTAGGCTTGGAAACGCCGGGCCAGGCCGTGCTTTCCTCGGCGATGATGGTGCAGCCGGGGTGCTTCTCGTAGGCCAGGCGGTTGAGCTCGCGCATGAAGTCGATGGCTTCAAGGTTCTCGCGGCCACCGTATTTGTTGGGCACCCAGGCCCAGGGCTTGCGCGAGTAGTCGAGGTAGAGCATCGACGCCACGGCATCCACGCGCAGGCCGTCGATGTGGAATTCCTCCAGCCAGTAGAGCGCGTTGGCGATGAGGAAGTTCTTCACCTCGGCGCGGCCATAGTTGAAGATCAGCGTGCCCCAGTCCTGGTGCTCGCCCTGGCGGGGGTCGGCGTGTTCGTAAAGGCAGGTGCCGTCGAACTTGGCGAGGCCAAACGCATCCTTGGGAAAGTGGCCTGGAACCCAGTCCAGCAGCACGCCGATGCCCGCCTGATGGCAGCGGTCCACAAACTCACGGAATTCATCCGGGTTCCCAAAGCGGCTCGTTGGTGCGAAGTAGCCGGTGACCTGGTAGCCCCAGGAGCCGTCGAACGGATGCTCCGACACGGGCATGAGCTCGATGTGCGTGAAGTTCAGGCTCTTCACGTACGGAATGAGGTCGTCGGCAAGCTCACGGTAGCTCTTGGGACGGTTCTTCTGTTCAGGAATGCGCTTCCATGACCCCAGATGCACCTCATAGATGCTCATCGGAGCGTGGTAAAGATCGTGGGTGGCGCGCTTTTGCATCCACTCCTGGTCTCCCCAGCCGTAGCGGTCGAGGTTGAAGACAAGGCTGGCAGTCTGCGTGCCATGCTGTCCGAAGAAGGCGAAGGGGTCGCTCTTGAGATGCAGGCCGCCATCGGCTCCGAGCAGTTCGAATTTGTAGTGCGTGAGCTCGGTGATGCCGGGCAGGAAAATCTCCCAGACTCCCTCGCGGTTGCGCATCGGATTCACCCGGCCGTCCCACTGATTGAAATCCCCCACGACGGACACGCGCTTCGCATTCGGCGCCCAGACGGCGAACTGCACGCCGCTGACATCGCCGACCGTCCTCAGATGAGCTCCCAAGCAGTCCCAGAGCTTCTGATGCGTGCCTTCTTTGAAAAAGTAGATGTCCTGGTTGCCGAGCAGCGTGCCGAAGGAATACGGGTCCGCCTGGCGAAGAGTGCGGCCGCCGAGGGTCTGGACTTCCAGGTCGTAGTCACCTTCATCGGTGCTCACAAAACCGGTAAACAGCCCCTGCTCATGCACCTTCTCCAGCGGCCAGGAGGCGGAGCCATCCCTGGCAAGGACTTTGACCGAGTGCGCCCGCGGCTGGAGGGTGCGCACCACCACACGGCCATCTGCTAGCCGATGCCTGCCCAGGAAGCCAAAGGGATCGCCGTGCCGCGCTTCGAGGATGGCATGGATCTCAGCGGTCGGTGTGGTTGGATCGGTCATGAGGCGGATTCGTTAGCGGTAAGCAAAAGGGGCTCAAGATGTTCCTGGCAGATTCTGACCATGTCATGGGTCTGTCTGAGGAGCTTTCGATGGCGGGTAGGTTGGCTGGTGGACAACCAACGCATGATCTGTGCCGAAATTTGGGCGGGTGCCGCCTCGAGTGCGAAGTAGTTCCCGGCCTCTCCCAGCACCTCCCGATGCACAGCAAGGTCGGAGCAGAACACCGGCAGCCGGTGCGCCACGGCCTCGATCAAGGGCAGGCCAAAACCTTCTCCGGTGCTGGGGAAGAACAGCGCATCGCCCAGGGCATACAGGCTGCGCACGTCGTCATCAGTCAGCGGCCCTTCTTCTCCGAGAAAAAGCACCTGGCCCGTGATGCCGAGCTCTGCGGCGAGGGCCTTCAACTGCGCATGATATGCCACGCCGTCCGCCTGATGAGGGTCAGGAGCTCCGGTGATGGCATAGGCCACATCGCAGCCAGCCGCAGCAAGGGCGGCGGTGACCCTCAGCCCCAG
>CALDGV010000784.1 GCA_937941745.1 uncultured Prosthecobacter sp.
ATCGACGAAAGCCACGCCACCATCCCGCAGATCGGCGGCATGTATGAGGGCGACCGCTCACGCAAAACCGTGCTCGTGGAGCATGGCTTCCGCCTGCCCAGCGCGCTAGACAACCGCCCGCTGAAGTTTGACGAGTTCATGGGCAAGGTGGGCCAGTTGGTCTATGTCAGCGCCACTCCTGCGCGTTTTGAGATGGAAAACAGCGTCGTCGGGAACACGACCTACATCCCGCACCAGCGCGAGCGCATCGGCCAGGAGGAGACCGTGCCTGCCGCGCTGCCAGGCCTCAGCGTGCGCACCAGCGGCAGCGCGCAGCCAGTGGAGAAGTTCGATGTCACCACGAAGGGCCGGAACCTGGTGGTGGAGCAGATCATCCGTCCCACCGGCCTGCTGGACCCCATCATCACCATGAAGCCGCTAAAGGGGCAGATTGATGAGACGATCGAACTGTGCCGCCAGCGCATCGAAAAGGGCGAGCGCGTGCTCGTCACCACGCTGACGAAGCGCACCGCCGAGGACCTCACCGACTACCTGCGCAATCTCGACATGAAGGTGCGCTACCTGCACAGCGACATCGACGCCATCGAGCGCGTGGAGATCCTGCGCAGCCTGCGCAAGGGCGACTGTGATGTGCTGGTGGGCATCAACCTGCTGCGTGAGGGGCTGGACCTTCCCGAAGTGAGCCTCGTCTGCATTCTCGATGCCGACAAGGAAGGCTTCCTGCGCAGCGAGACCTCGCTCATCCAGACCGCTGGACGTGCTGCGCGCCACGTTGCTGGTGAGGTTGTGCTGTTTGCCGACATCGAGACTCAAAGCATCCGAGCTCTGCTGAGCATCAGCCGCCACCGCCGCGAGGTTCAGGAGGCTTACAATGAAAAACACGGCATCACGCCGCAGACGGTGAAGCGTGCCGTGCAGGAGAGCCTGCAAATCCTTGGCAAGGCTAAAGAAGTCGAGGAAAGCGTGCTGCGCGAGGGTGGTCAAGGCATGGGAGATGTCGTGGTCACCGATGTGATTCGCGAACTGGAGGGTGAGATGGCTGAAGCCGCTGCCAAGCTCGAGTTCGAGCGCGCTGCGCTGCTTCGTGACCAGATTCGTGAACTGAAAAAGCAGGCGGGCTTGAATCCTGATGACGGAGGAGCCTTGCCGAAGCCGAAGAAAGTCACCTATGGGAAGCCCAAGCGTGGTGGGCGAAAGGGGAAGTGAATGCCATCAGAGCCGGCTGCCAGTGATTCGTTTCTTGTTGAAGTCGATGGCCTCAAAGCGGGTGTAGCTTTCGTCAAACGTGAGCACAGCCTTGCCGCCTTTGCGGATGAGCTCCACGACATGCATGTCTTTGATCTTGAATTTTGCGACGAAGTTTGGATGACGAAACGTGCCATCATCCATGAAGATGCATTCACGGTCAGGGACTCCAGCCTGAACGTTTCTCCAGGACCACTTTGTCGCGAGGAGCAATTGGCGGAAGTGCTCCGTTGTGCCGACCCGGCTGGGGATTTCAGGCTGCTTGGAGCTGGCCAAAAATGGAGCGATAAAGAGGACGACAAAGGAAAGACGTTTCATGCCAAGGTTCTGCCAGTGCATCAGAATATACAGGGTTTGTCGATCTTGAGTTTGATGGAAAGTCATCATTCACCTCAAGATCGGATTCAAAAGAAGCCTCGGGCAACGTTTGAGAATCATGCGCTTACTCATCCTTGCTGCCACTCTCTTATCGTCGCTTCACGCCGCCGAGTTCCGCGCTGGAGCAGCCACCAGCAACATCACGCCGGAGCTTGGCAGCTCGATCAATGGCGGCTTTCAGGATGGAAAGGCCGCTTACATTCATGATGAGCTGCATGCGCGATGTCTCGCGCTCGATGATGGCAAAACGAAGCTCGTTTTCGTCGTCGCGGACAGTTGTGTGATCGGCCGTGGCATCTTTGACGAGGCGAAGAAGATGGTGAACGAGGCCACGGGCCTGCCGGTGGAGAACATGATGATGTCCGCCACGCATTCACACTCCTGCGGCACGCTGCAGGCCGTGGGCCAGAGCGAGCCGAGCCCGATATATCAGCGCTTTGTGGCCAGGCGCATCGCCGATGGCGTGCGCTGCGCTTTGAACAACCTTGCTCCGGCGAAAATCGGCCACGGCAGCGCCTTGGTGCCGCATCAGGTCTTCAACCGTCGTTGGAAAATGAAGCCCGGCACCATCCCGCCGACACCGCTCGGTGTCACGACAGATCAGGTGAAGACGAATCCCGGCATCAACAACCCCAACCTCGTCGAACCTGCCGGTCCCACCGATCCCGAAGTCTGCTTTATCAGTGTGCAAGGCGCCGACGGAAAGCCCATCGCGCTGCTCGCGAACTACTCGCTGCATTATGTCGGCGGCGTCGGTCCTGGCCACATCTCGGCGGACTACTTCGGCGCGTTCGCGGTGAAGATCGGCCAGTTGCTTGGAGCGAGCCCGGAGTTCGTCGGCATCATGTCGAACGGCACGAGCGGCGACATCAACAACATCGACTTCCGTGGCGGCCAGGAGAAGCAACCGCCGTATGGCCGCATCCAGATCGTCGCGAATGACGTCGCGCAGGCTGTCGCAGCCGCAGTGAAGATCGTTAGGCACGCTGACTCAGTGCCGCTGAGCGTCTCACAGAAGGAAATCGAGCTCGGTTTGCGCATTCCGACCAAGGAAGAGGTCGAAAAGGCCCGAGAGGTCACCAAGCAGTCCAAACTCTTTCCTCGCATGGAGACGATGGAGCAGGTCTATGCG
>CALDGV010000785.1 GCA_937941745.1 uncultured Prosthecobacter sp.
CGCACGCATCACCGCGAGGCAGAATCATGAGAAGAGCACGACTGCAGGCTGAAGTCCTGCCTGCCTCATCCGCCAATCGTGATGGTTTCATCGAGGTTCAGCAGAGCCGTGGCCACAGCCTGCCAGCCCTTGCCAGGGCCGCCAGCCTTGGACTGCTCCTGATGCAGCCGCAGCAGCACCTGGATTTCCTCCGGCCGCGCCTCCCGCGCCAAAGCCAGCCTCACGGCATGGCGGACGCGTGCTTCCACCGACTCTGAAGGAACTTCACGCTCGATGCGCTGGGCAAAGGCCTGCGCCGCCTCGACATAAACAGGGTCATTGAGAAGGGTGAGCGCCTGCAAGGGAGTGTTGGAACGGCTGCGCTTCACCACGCAGGCCGTGCGCGCACTGGCATCGAAATTCACAAAGCTGGGATAGGGTGACCCACGCTTGAGCACGACATAAAGTCCGCGCCGGTGCTGCTCACCGCCTACACTGACCTCATACTTGTACTGCTGGCCGCCGACCTTGGCCCAGAGACCCTCCGGCTGCGGTGGGCGGATGGGCGGTCCGCCCTGTTTGAGGTTGATGAGCCCGGCGATGGCCAGGGCATTGTCACGGATCATCTCGGCATCCATGCGGTGGCGGGGCGCACGCCAGAGCAGCAGGTTCTCAGGATCACGTTCCAGGCCAGGGCCCATGCGCACCGCGCTGCTTTGGCGGTAAGTCCGGGAGGTCACCATGAGCTTGAGTATATGCTTCATGTCCCAGCCGCTTTCCATGAACTCAACCGCCAGCCAGTCGAGCAACTCGGGATGCGTGGGGGGGGTGCCCTTGATGCCAAAATCCTCCACCGTAGCGACAATGCCCCGGCCGAAGACCTCCGCCCACCAGCGGTTCACTGTCACCCGGGCGGTAAGCGGGTTCTCACGGCTGACCAGCCACTTGGCGAGGCTGAGGCGGTTGGGTGCGGATTCCGCCCGGGCCTCGATCACGGCAGGTGTGCCGGCCTGCACCGGGTCTCCAGGGTCGGTGTAGGCTCCACGTTTGAAAATGGCGGTCATGCGCGGCGTCGGCAGTTCCCGCATCACTTCGGTGGTGGCCGGCTTGAGCTCTGCGAGCTGCTTTCTCAGCGCCGCCGCCTGACGCTGCAAGTTTACGAGGCGGGGATCGCGGGCTGAAGCAGGCGTCTCCGCATCATCGGGGAGGGCGGCGAGCACGGCACCCTGGATGGCAGAGACTCGCAACTTGCCGATGATGCGGCCGCCGCCAAACTGCTGCAACAGAGTGAGCTTCAAACGGCTTCCGGGCACAGCTTGCAGGACATTCGCCACCTCCAGGGCCGCCCAGTGGCTTTCACCAAAACGAGGCATGATGGCCCAGCCCGTCTGCGGATCAGAGTCCGCCAGCCCTGCCACGGGGAAATTCTTCTGCGAAAAGCTGGCATGAGCAGCCTTGAAGGCCACTGGCCGGGCTTTGGCACCCGGACCGGGAATCAGTTCGGCCTGAAGATGCTGGAGCACAAAGTTCGGCCGCTCAGCCGCGCCTCGGCCAGGCCCTTTTCCCGGAAGGGCATCGTCACTGAGTGCCTCGATGAGCAGGCCCGTGAGCTGTCCCGAGGGCAGTTCGTATTCGATTTCATAGGTGTCCTTGTCCGGCACGGCACCACTGAACAGCAGGCTCTGGTCTGGCTGAATCTCGGTATCAGCACCGCTTTCTGTATCAATCGCCACCGGACGCAGGGCGATGGCTCCGCCCTTGGACGCAGCCTTGGCTTGGCCACCGGATGAGATTTGCTTCTCCAAGGCGGCCGCCTGCCTCTGCACCTCTTCCAGCTGGGCCTGCAGCTCTTTTTGCCGACCTTGCAGGGCAGGATCCGGCAAGGCCATCGGCACTCCGTCAAACTTAATGCTTCCGGGCGTCTTGGGATTGGCACGCTCGGCCTCCTTGTAGGTGTTGTTGAAGTAGGCCAGCAGGCCGTAGTAGTCACGCTGGGTGAAGGGATCGTATTTGTGGTTGTGGCATTGCGCGCACTCCAGCGTGGTGCCCAGCCAGACCGCTCCCGTGGTGTTCACCCGGTCGATCACCTGATTGATGCGGCTTTCCTCCGGCTCTGTGCCTGCCTCGACGTTGGTGGGCGTGCAACGGTGAAAGCCTGTCGCCACGATCTGCTCCGGACGGGCATTCGGCAGGAGGTCACCCGCCACCTGCTCAATGGTGAACTGATCAAAGGGCATGCCGGCATTCAGCGCCTTGACCACCCAGTCGCGGAATCCCCAGATTTCGCGCAGGTCATCCCGCTGAAAACCATGCGAGTCCGCATAGCGTGCTGCATCGAGCCAGGGGCGGGCCCAACGCACGCCAAACTCAGGCGAGGCCAGGAGCCGCTCTGCCGCGTCAGAGACAGCTTTGTCCTCATCCTGGCGCCACGCCTTTCCAAAGGCTTCCACCTCCGAAATCGAGGGAGGCAGGCCGGTCAGATCCAGGCTGAGACGCCGGTAAAACACCGCCGGATCGGCAGAAGGTGAACTGGCGATGCCCTCCGCCTCCAACCGCGCCCGGACAAAGGCATCCACCGGATGCGACTGAGCCTCGCGTGTAACAGGAAGAGTAGGCCTCCTTGGCGGCACATAGCTCCAATGCCGGGCGGACTGCACCGAATCGGGCCAGACAGCCCCAGCATCCACCCAGGCGCGCAGAGCACGGATTTCTGCCGGCTTCAAGGGAGTGCCGCGCTTGGGCATCGCCTCCTTGTCGGACCTCGGCAGCGCCACACGCCGCAGAATTTCAGCGGCATCTGCCTTGGCAAAAGCCGCCTTCTCATGCAGCCGCAAGCCGCCTTTATCCACCTCGCCACCATGGCACTCGAAACAGGCGCGCTGGAGCACTGGGAAAACCTCCTGGGAAAAATCCACCGCCTGACCGACGGCGGCAGCTGACAGGAAAAGGCAGGACCAGAGATAAACAGGGCGCATCGGCGGTCAGAACGACCTGCCCATGAAACGCCTTTCGCACGCTCTTATGAACATCCTGGCAATCGAATGGAGAATCCCCAGCGCGGCCAGCCGAAAAACCTGCCCAGGCAGGCTCTCGAAACGTCATTTCCAAGGTTGACGCCCTGCCCTGCTCCATTACGGCAGCGCCCGCTTTCATCATGTCTGTCAAACTCCGTCTCGATACCGCCACCGTCACCCGTCTCGTGCTTGCCAAAGTCGGCCATGCCGGCCGTGGCGAGCCTCTGCAGGTGTCCCGCGAAGTGCATGAGGTGCCTGAAGATGAGCAGGAAAAGCTGACCGCGATCTTCCTCAAGCCCTTCAAAAACCTCATCGCACACCGGTTCACCCATCATGCCTCGCTCGACCAGCATGAGATGAACACCTGCGCAAAGTCGGTCTTTGCCGACAACAGCCTGCTGCTGAAGCGTGGCATTGAGATCGCCCAGCGCCTTTACGCCAAATCCAACCACCCAAACATCAAGTCGGGAGACCTCTGCATCGCCCACATCAAGGAGCTGCATGTCGAAGGCGAACTGGTGCAGGGCCTGTGCATCCTGAAATCCGAGAGCGTGACTCCTTTCATCACCATCACCGCGCGGGATGGTGACCTGGAAATCTCCACCGTGGAGGGCATCCACCCGGAGAAAATCGACAAAGGCTGCCTGATCGTGAACCACTGGTCGGCCAAAGGCTACTACGTGCTTACCTTTGACCGTTCGGGGTCGGACGCGCGGTTCTGGTCCCGTGACTTCCTCGGAGTCGAACCTGTGCCCGACTCCGCCTTCCTGACAAATGCCTACGCCAAGATGGCGGTGTCCTTCCTGGAAGAAAGCCGCCCGCCGGATGAGGAGTCCCCCCCCTGGGAAACCACCCAGGCGGCCCAGGAGGCACTCGATTTCTTCGAGGACCGCGAACGTTTCGACCTCCAGGAGTTCGAACAGGCCGTGCTCCAGAAGCCCGAACGCATCGAAGCCTTCCAGGAGCATCGGGCGAGGGTCGAACAGGAACAGGGGCAGCCTTTGGAAACCAGCTTCGAGATCTCCAAGAAGGACGTTTCCAAGGCCAAAAAACGCCTGAGCGCAGTCCTCAAGCTCGACACCGGCGTGGAAATTCATGTG
>CALDGV010000786.1 GCA_937941745.1 uncultured Prosthecobacter sp.
CGTTGGTCAGACGAACCTTGGCAACCTTACGAAGAGCTGAGTTCGGCTTCTTCGGGGTGCGGGTCATGACCTGAAGGCAAACACCGCGACGCTGCGGACAGTTCGCGAGCGCAGGCGACTTCGACTTCACCGCCTTGGCTTTGCGGCCGTGTCTGACGAGCTGATTGATGGTGGGCATGTTGTCTGAGGGAAAAATCCGTTCCTGAATGATGTTAGCCTCGTCGGGCGGGAACGGGAGAGACAATGTGCCTGCTCTGCGGTTGTCAGAGTCTGCACAGTGTTTTTCCGGTCACTGCTCCGATAGCAAATGGGATCTCGAGAGATCCGATTTCAGCCAAGCTTTGGGGAAAGCTCGGGGCTGGGGGGCGCGACAGTGGTGCAGGTCAGAGATTTGGCAAACGGAATTTAACTTTTGAAGTGAGAAAGTTTTAAAAAGTTATTCACAATCCTCTCAGAATGAGGCTTTCCAGCATCAGCGATCTTCAATGCCGCTTCAACCTGAGCCAAATCGCAGCGTGATCACTGCCACGAAGATGCCAGAGCTTGCGAGCCTCCAATAGATCCCAGTCCTTCCCGATCCAGGCCTGGTCGAGGCTAAGCAGGGGCAGGCCTATGGGCCAAGTCTCTCGAAAGCCGTCCCCAGCAGTGTCCAGTGCGTTGGTGAACAAGGCTCGGTAAGGCTCAAAATGAATGGACTCCAGGGGCGTGTTAAAGTCTCCCACCAAGAGCGCGTCGGGACTCCCCCGGGTGTGCTCCAAAGCCTCCTGGAGCTGCCTCTGCCTGGATCGCAGCAAATTTGGGTGAACGTCCACCACCACGACGGGAAATGTGGGACCACGACCATCGACATCAAAGCGCGCGAAGGCACCAATTTCATCCAGTTTGCCCCGCAGTCGATAGCGTGAAGGAACTCGTGAAAGCCAGAGAATGCCCCGAGGCATCCAGGCTGCCTTGTAGCCTGGAAGCTGAGCTTCATAACTGGCGAGATGCAGGCCTGCCTCCTTGCCTGGCTCGACAAAAGCAGCCACGTGCGGCTGCAGTTTGCGCACGAGTTCCACGGCATGCGCATCCACCCCATGCGGGCGGCAGAGATTCCAGTAAAGAATCGTCACTTCAGCAGCGACATCACCGACCTTCTCGCTGCGGGCAGGCTTGCCCAAGGAGAAGGAGGAGCCCAGCCACCAGCAGCTTAGCAAAACCACCACGGCCACGGCGGCGAAGCGCCACCGACGATGTCTCCGAGAGCAGATGGCCAGCAACAGCGCCCATGCGATCAGGCAGGGCTTGGGCAGAGCATAGAAGAGGATGGCCAGAGGATGGTAATGATCCTTTACGCCCAATTGGAGCAGCACGCCCAGCAACAGCACGCTCCAGCCGCTGATGAGGATCATACGATGGGGCATCGTAACCATCTTTGCTCAGCCAGCGGGCGTGAGCACCACCTTTTGAACATCGAGCACGGCGGCTTTGACCTTGTTCACGGGATCAATCGTGAGGCGCTGAGTGCCTGCAGCGGAGATTTCCAGCTCACCCAGCACAGCATCCTGCCAATTCTGAAAGCCTCCCGTATCCTGTGTGGTCCATTTCAGTGACTGCGTGCCAAGCTTCAGCTCCACGTCGCTGCCATGGTTTCCGCCACCGCAGCCGTAGCTGACCACCACCTTGTATTTGCCAGGTTTGGACACCTCAAACTCCCACTCGGCAAAATCATCTGCCTCAGTCCAGTAACCCAGGCAGTTCTTCTCAGGTTTGGGTTCATACCGCATGTTCTCCGACCATGTCGTGGCATCTTTCGCCAGCAGCGTGATTCCACCATCGGCCGCCTGTGAAATGGCACCACCTTCTGGAGCAGGAATGAGCGCCACCTCCAGAAGCTTGAACCCACCATCCTCCGAGGGAGCGGTGATCATGGAAAAAGGGAGGTCTCCCGACTGGGCGATGTAAACCGTGCCGACATACATTTTCCGGGGCGTGGAGGAGGCCCGCAGAGGCTTTTTGGCCACAAGGTCGCCGATCCGAAACTGCATTCCCAACGATGCGCGCTTCAGCGTATAGGTCAGACGCACCTGATAGCGGCCCCAGCGCTTCGCCTTGAACTTGGTCCAAGCATAGGTTTCCCAGTGGGCCTGGTTGGAATGCTCGAAGCTGTCGGGACCCAAGCTGATGACGCCTCGTGTGGGCAGGTCGGCGCGTTCAATGGGCTCGTCACTGCCAAACTCGCCAATGTCCACGGCTTCTGGGAAGCTCATCTCCTGTCCGGAAATGGCGGCTGCGGGAGCAGGAGCAGTCTCAGCGGGCTTGGCAGGCTCTGCCTTTGGCGCGGGGGATGGGACAGCCGGAGCTTTGACTTCGGGAGCCGCCTCAGGCTTTTGATCACAGGAAAGCAGGGAAAGGGACAGCAGAAAAACGACCGGAGTCAGAAAGGGGCGAATCATGAGGAATAAGGAGGGGCGAGACTGGCAGCAGGGCACCAAAGCGGCAAGTCAGAACGGGCCTGGACGTGATTCGTTAGCGCAAGAATCCCCGGCTTGGCATTTCGAGGGCAGAGTCTAGCCTGCCGCCATGATTCGATTTTGGACCGCTGCCTTCTTTGTGCTCAGCTGCCTGACCGTCTGGGCTGTGGAACTGGTTTCCGGACCGCACATCCGCCAGTTCGAGCATGGAGCGACTCTCGAATGGCGCACAGAAGTGGCCTGCGGCACACGGGCAAGCTTCGGCACCTCGCCCAACACGCTCCATCACAAGGCAGAAGGCCCGGTGAGCGAGGACCATCGAGTGACTTTGACTGGTCTCGAAAAGGGAAAAACTTACTTCTACGAGATCGGCAGCGCCCGCCAGAAACTCGCGACAGGCCACTTCGTGTTCGGCGAATCGAAATTGGACCCCGCAGCACAGCCTGTCGAGCCTGCCAGAGCCCCGAAATCCATTCTCGAGAGGCTGGTGGAGGCCATGAAGCCGGAAACAGCCCAGCCCCAGACGCCTGCGAAGACCAGCACGGCAGCACGGGCTCCCCCCACACGAATGACCTGGGGCCGCCTAGAGACGCTGCAAGATCACTTTGACCGCCACGGCGCGGATTTTCAGAGCCGCGGTCCGGATGATTATGCCGCGCAGGCCTGGAGGTTCCTGCAAAGGGCCAAGTCAGGTGAACTTCCGATGAAATGGGACGAGGCGGATGGCAGCCTGCGTGTCTATGACCCCCAAACCCGAGCCTTTG
>CALDGV010000787.1 GCA_937941745.1 uncultured Prosthecobacter sp.
GAACGCGCGACATCTTCCTTGGCAAGGAAGTGCTCTACCACTGAGCTACACCCGCTTTTCTGGTGGGCTGCTATTCTGGGACAGCTTCGATTTACTGCAAGCACAAAGTTCATCTTTTTCGCGAGAACCAGCCTGACATAAGGTCAAAATGAAACTGCGCATCATACAGCCACCTTTGCTCTTCGGCTTTCTGACACGGCGAAACTCTCATCATCTTGAGAAGTCCAAAGGCTGCCGCCGCGCGGTGCTGGAATGAAATATAAAAGTCATATTGGCGGACCCTTGGTAGGGTGTAGATTTTATGGCTGCTCGGCAGCAAACCCTTCATGCGTCTCCTCGGCATCTCCGCTTTTTACCACGACTCTGCCGCCTGCCTGCTTCAGGAAGGCCAAGTTGTGGCTGCCGCCCAGGAGGAAAGGTTCACCCGAAATCGGCATGACTCAGCTTTTCCGGCAAGGGCGGTGGAATACTGCTTGAAGCAGGGAGCGGTGACGGCTGCAGAACTTGATGGCATTGTCTTTTACGACAAACCGCTGCTCAAATTTGACCGCATCTTGGAAACCCATCTTGCCTGGGCGCCTCGAGGCCTGAAGAGCTTCATGATGTCAGTGCCCGTCTGGCTGGCCGAAAAGCTCTGGATGCCCTCCGTGATCGAGAAGGAGGTCGGCAAGGGAATCCCGCTCTTGTTCGCCGAGCACCATGAATCACATGCAGCCTCAGCCTTTTTTCCGAGCCCCTTCGAGCGTGCTGCGGTGCTGACGGTGGATGGCGTGGGGGAGTGGGCCACAAGTTCATATGGAGTGGGGCAGGGAAACCGGGTCAACATGCTCAAGGAGATGCACTTCCCGCATTCGCTGGGGCTGCTCTATTCCGCCTTCACTTACTTGACGGGATTCAAAGTCAATTCAGGGGAATACAAGGTCATGGGACTGGCACCGTATGGTCAGCCCAAGTATGCGCAGGCGATCTTCGACCATCTGATTGACCTGAAGGAAGATGGCTCCTTCGCCATGAATCAGGAGTACTTTGACTATTGTGCAGGCTTGAGGATGACCAGTTCGAAGATGGATCCTTTGTTTGGCGGGCCTCCCCGCAAGCCTGAGTCAAAGCTCACCCAACGAGAAATGGATCTAGCCGCCTCCGTGCAGGCGGTTACGGAAGAAGTCCTGCTTCGCATGGCGCGGCATATTCGGAAAGAAACGGGGGAGCGTCATTTGTGCCTTGCTGGCGGGGTGGCGTTGAACTGCGTGGCGAATGGCAAGCTTCTGCGTGCGGGCATTTTTGATGACATCTACATTCAGCCTGCAGCTGGAGATGCCGGTGGTGCCCTTGGAGCCGCCTTGGCTGCTTATCATCACTATCATGAAAAGCCTCGTGTCATGGTTGCAGGGTCAGACTGGCAGCGTGGGAGCTACCTGGGGCCAGAATACAGCAATGAAGAAATCGCCGCCCGCCTCATTCCGTTCGGGGCCGTGAGCCATCTGCAGCCTGATGATGAGACCCTGTGCCGCGAAGTCGCGCGACTGCTGTCCGCGGGCAAGGTGGTTGGCTGGTTTCAAGGACGCATGGAATTCGGTCCGCGGGCCCTGGGCGCACGCTCCATCATCGGCGATGCTCGCAGCCCTGAGATGCAGAAGGTCATGAACTTGAAGATCAAGTTCCGTGAAAGCTTCCGCCCCTTCGCGCCAGCAGTGCTGGCGGAAAAGGTCAGTAAATGGTTCGATCATGACCGCTCCAGCCCCTACATGCTGATCGTGGCTGATGTGCTGGAAAAGCACCGTCGGCAGCTTTCCGGCCCAGAGGAAGCGCTGTGGGGCATCGAGCGGCTGAATGTGCCTAGGTCCAGCATTCCGGCGGTCACGCATGTGGATTACTCGGCACGTCTGCAAACCGTGCATCGCGACACCAATCCGGTCTTTCACCACCTTCTCAGCGAATTTGATCGGCTGACTGGCTACCCGATGGTCGTGAACACCTCGTTCAACGTTCGCGGCGAACCCATCGTCGAAAACCCTGAGCAGGCCTACACCTGCTTCATGCGCACGGAAATGGACGTGCTCGTGCTTGGCAGGCATCTGCTCCTGAAGTCTGAACAGCCTGAATGGAAGGAAGAACAAGACTGGCGGGATGAGCATACCCTCGATTAACCTGCACCAATCACCTTTATGGGACTCCGCGCTGACGTCATTCACGAACTCAAAACCCTGGACACAGCTCCACGGGCGCTGAGAAAGTTTGGCCTGAGCGTGGGGACTGTGTTTGCCCTCATTGCCGCCCTTGGCTTCTGGAAGCAGTGGTCGCAGATTGTGGTTGGTCCCATGGGAACACTGGCTGTGGGGTTGATTTTTTTCGGGGCTGCCTCGCCCGCCTCCTTAAAGTCCGTTCACCGCATCTGGATGACCTTCGCTCTCACCCTCGGCTGGTTCATGTCGCGGCTGATTCTGACGCTGCTCTTCTTTTTCGCCATTGTTCCAATCGCCTTTTTGGGGCGCATGCTTGGCCTGCCATTCATCAAAATGCGCCGCGTGCCTCAACAGTCCAGCTACTGGGTGGATCATCCCGCCCGTTCTGCCAGACACCATACGGACATGTTTTGACCTTCAGACGCTTTCCATGAAACTTCGCATTCTAGGCCAGTTCTTCACCTACCTGTTTCGTTCGGGGAAATGGTGGCTTTTCCCCATCGTGCTCCTGCTGCTGGCACTCGGCCTGATCCTGGTGGTGGCGAAGGGCTCTGCTCTCGCGCCCTTCATTTATACACTCTTCTGATTACATGGGGCGCAGTTCCGTCAGTCAGCGGCTTTGCTATCTCGGTGCTGTGGGTGGTCTCGTCGGATCAGCCGTGCTCTGGCACCGTTGGGTCACCCTTGGTGCGGGCCAGTGGGCCTTGCCTGCGCAGTTCCTGGCAGGCTTTGCCTTCCTGTCATTCGTTGCCGCCCGGCGCGGCGGCTGGTTGCAGGGGATGGTGAGTGGTTGTGTGAGGTTGGGCATCACCACCGGCATCACCTTCGGTCTGGCTGAGGCGGCGTGTCGGGCGATGAACCTCGACTTCAATGAACTGCTTGGGGCCAGGAAGGCGAATGAAGCTTTTCCGATCTACTTCCGAATGCCCACGCACCCTAGCGGGGATGTCTTTTTCACCCGACCGCCTGGAGCGACATGGTCGGGCAAGCCCCTGCAGACCCTCCTGAGGAACCATCGCAGCACGGATAAAGCCTACATGGACGAGAAGGAGATGACGATCCGTTATTCCAAGGAAGGTTTCCGCAATCCCGACAGCCTGACAGATTGGGATGTCGCTGTGGTGGGGGATTCCTTCACCGAATCTGGCTACCTGCCCGAGGATCAAATCTTTACTGGCGTAGCAGCTGCCAAGCTGGGGCAACGCGTCAAAAACCTTGGCATCACCGACACGGGTAACTTTTCCCATGTCCACTATCTGGCTGCCTATGGAGAGGCTACTTCCTGCAAACGCAGCGTGCTTGCTTTCTTTGAAGGCAATGACCTGACGGACAATGTGAACGAGTCCAAGGCTCTGGAACTCTTCCAACAGACCGGTGAGCGGCCCAGTCATGATATTCCGGTTCAACCTTCACTGCTCAAGGCTGTTTGGAACCTCATCCGCGACTTCAAGCATCTTCGCTTGAGTGATCGAAGTTACGCGAACGCCTGGTTTAGGTCCGGCGATCGGGAGATCCCTGTCACGATTGCTGATGCCCCACCTTCAGTGGCCCAGATGAATCCTGAGCAGCTGAATGCCCTCGCCTCCGCGCTCGACCTCTATGCATCAACCGCCCGGAAGGCTGGAATGAAACCGCACCTTTTGTACCTGCCATGCAAACGGCGTGTGCTTCACAACAGCATGCGCAAGGGTCAGGACTATCCCGAGCCCGACTGGACGCCTGGAGACCTTCCACAATATCTGGCAGCCGAATGTGGAAAACGAGGAATTCAGTTCGTGGATGCCACTCCGGACCTTCAGCGGGCCTCCGAAAAAGGGGTGCTCACCTTCAATCCAATCTATGACACCCACTTCAATGAAGAGGGGCATCGAATTGTGGGTGAAGTCCTGGCGCGATCGCTGAAGCCGTGATGCTCAGCGCCATTCGTGCTTGGGATAGCGCCCACGCAGTTGAGCTTTCACCGCAGGATAGCTTTCCTTCCAGAAGCGTCCGAGATCACCCGTCGTCTGAATAGGCCTTTGCGCAGGTGACAGGAGATGCACCACCACGGTGATGCGGCCTCCGGCAACCTTGGGGTTCTCATTCACATCGTAGAGCTGCTGCAAGACAACGCTCACACTTGGGGCCTGCTTTTCATCGTACTCGATGCGAGCGGTGCGGCCATTCTTCAACGGCAGACGCTCCGGGGCATAGCGCTCCAGAAGATCCCGCTGAGCATGGCTGAGCCACTGGTGAAGGGCGGGAAAGACATCCTTGTCCTTCAACTGGCGGTACGTCGTGCATCCCTCGCAGACTTGCTCGATGATCAGACGCCTGTCGTCTTCCGTGATGGGCGGAACCTCCAGTTCAGGCATCCATTTGGAGAGGCAGTTCACGCGGGTGATCCATTGTTCCACCTTTTCATTCCAAAGGGGTAGCTGCAGGCGGCCCGCCGACACTTCTTCGGCAAGCAGTGAGGCTGCCATGTCTCCATCAGGATCTCCACGCTCCCGGCTGCTTAGCACGAGGCTGCGAAAACGCACTTCCTCCAGGTTCACCACACGGCGGTTCACGGTGTCATACTGGGCGCGTCTGCCGACGCTGAAATCCTCAGGAAACAGTTCGCGCAGCCACTCCTCCTGCACCTGGGTGACCAGGTTGAGCTGAACGGTCAAAGCCTTGCCTTGAACCTCCAGGATCTCCGACGCAACGAGAAGGCGCGGGGGCTTGATATGCGCATCCTTGCCCAGGTGTCCGCTGTAGCCGCCAGGAAGGCGGTAGATCCGGCTGCCACCACTCGTCTCGACTCCGAGATGGTCGGAGAAGGCAGCGAGCAGGGTCTTTGCCAAAGCCTCGGGGCTGGCGACCTCATCGTTGACGGGGAGTCCAGCCTTCTGGGCGATGCGCAGAAACTGGTCGTAGCTGCGTCCAGCCTCGCGGGCACTGAGTGCATGCACATTCAAAGGAGCGCAGGCCTGCGGGTCAAAGTTCATGGCACTGGCCCGGATGAAGGCACGCAGCAGTGCCTGAAATTCGCTGATGTCGCCATTCTCCCAAAAGTCCTCATTTTTGAAGGAGGACTGGTTTTTTCCGACCATCAGGATCTCACGACCCTGGGCCAAGGCGGCGCACATGGCGGCTTCACGCACACATCCATTTTCTGCGGCAGCAAGCAGCATTCGGGCAAAGCGGGGATGTGTGGGAAAGGCCGACATTTTCATGCCGGTGGGTGTCAGGCGGTTTTCCTGGATGGCACCGAGGTCATGCAAAAGCGTCTCGGCCTTGGTCAGCGCCGCTTCGGCAGGTTTCTCAAACCACTCAATGCCCAGCCGAGCCTTGTCCTGCGCCACGTGCAGGGCCAGCAAGGCCTCGCTCAGCTCAAGTCGCTGAATTTCCGGCAGTTCACATTCAGCCCGATGCAGGTGCTCCCGCTCGGCCCACAACCGGACCGCGATGCCGGGGCCGAGGCGGCCCGCCCGTCCTGCCCGTTGTTCGGCACTGGCACGACTGATCTTCTGCACGGTGAGCGTGTTCAGCCCGCGTCGTGGGTCATAACTGGCCACCCGCGCCAAGCCTGCATCCACGACTGCACGCACGCCTTCGATGGTGAGAGAGGTCTCCGCCACATTCGTGCTGACAATGATTTTCGGCTGTTCGCCAGGGGTCACGGCAGCATCCTGGTCCTGTGGCGTCATTTCGCCATGCAGTGACACGATGCGCCGGCCTTTGGCAAAACTCCGTCCCTGGAGCGCCGTCATCGTTTTCCGTATCTCATAGGCACCCGGCATGAAAACCAGGATGTCCCCGCCATCGCGAAGCTCCGTGGCAAGTGACTCACAGGCCCTGGCTGCCTGGTCCCAGACGGGCTCGGTCTGGTTCAGTCGCGGATCTCTGTTGGGAGCCTGGTAGCGGACCTGCACAGGAAAGGTTCGACCCTCGCTCTCGAGCAATCGAACAGGCTGCAT
>CALDGV010000788.1 GCA_937941745.1 uncultured Prosthecobacter sp.
CTGCTGCGGCTGGATCGCGCGGACGGCACGCCGCTCGCGGTGGTGTATCAGTTCGCCTGCCATCCGATCATGAACCCGCCGAGCAAGGGTAACTCGGCCGATTACCCCGGCTTTGCCTCCAAAGTCATCGAGGAGGCCACCGGTGCGATGGCGTTCTTCGTCCAAGGCTGCGGTGGTGACATCAATCCGGTTCATTACAAAGAAGTCAGCCGTCCTGCCGATGCCGAGCCGCTTGGCACGATGCTTGGCGCGAGCGTTTTGGCCGCTCTGCGACGTTTTGAGCCGCAAAACGACTCCACACTCAAAATCAGCCGCGAAGTGCTCCAACTGCCCCGCGCCGCCGATTTTGAAAAGCGCATCGCAAGCATCGAAAAGGAGCAAAAGGCCCTCGTGGCGGCCTTGAGGCCCACGAACATCAATTTCAAAACCTTCCTCCCGCTGCTCATGCAGCACAAAATCTTCCCGGACATGCCCTCGCATTACGCGCAGGGTTATCTCGACAACGCCAAGCCCCTCCAGCAGCTCGACGCGGACAACAAAGCGCTCGTCGAGGCTTATCTCGGCAACCTCGCCATCATGGAAAAGCTTACGCGGCTGAATGCCAACCTCGCTTTGCTCAAAAAACATCTCGCCGACACGAAAGCCGCGAACAGCTCCACGCTCGATGCCGAGGTGTGCGGCCTGCGCGTCGGCGCCTTCAAGCTCGTCACCTTCCCCGGCGAGATCACCGTACAGGTCGGCCTCAACATCAAAAAAGCCTCACAGGATGCCAATGCACACGTCTCCGGCTACACGAACGGCTACATCTGGTACACCGCCACCGAGCAGCAACGCCGAAACACCGGCTACGCCCAGGAAGATTGTGATGTTCTGGTCGCTCCCGAGTGGCAAAAACTGTTTGAATCCAAAGCCCTCGAGGTTCTTCGGCGGCTCTGAGTTCTCCATGATTTGAGAACCTTTTCTCCTGAATGTCGTTATGAACGTGAAATCATGCATCTGCCCAGCATAATCAGCCATGCCGTCTTGAGCATCGGCTTCACTTTTGCTCAGGAAGTGGTCATCGAGCCTGATCGGATGCACCTCGGCAAGCAGGGGCAGTACGAATGGGATCTTTTCAAAGATCACAAGCCGGATGCAGAGCGACTGGAGCGCCGTTTTGAAGCCCGGGCGAACTCGTCGGAACATGTTCTGCGCATCTGGCAGCGCGATGTGAAGCTTGGCTGGCCTGTAATGCTGAACGGCCGCCGAATCGGAACCCTCACCAACGCAGAGACGGCACAGGAATGCATCCTTGTGCTTCCTCCAGGAGCTTTGCATGAAGGTGAAAACATTCTCGTCATTGATGCTCCTTCCGGAGTCGATGACATTGAAATTGGTCCTGTTGTTCTTGATGGCAGGCCTTTGGAACAGGTGATGGGTGGCGCGGTCCTGAAGGTGGTTGGGGACAACCTGCCATGCCGGCTGACCCTGACGAGAAGGGATGGAACTTTGCAACCGCTGCGCGCAGAACCATCAGGCGAGGTGGCTGTCCGCACCGGGGTTGTCTATGCCAGATCAGGCAGCGCAAGCATTCATGTGCCGCCGGGTGATTATGTGCTGCACGCCGGCCGCGGTTTTGAGTGGGGAGTGCAACGCAAGGAAGTCTCCCTCGAGGCAGGTGAGGTGCGAGAGGTCTCGCTCAAGCTGACCCGTGAGGTGGACACCAAGGGCTGGATTGCTGCGGACAGCCACATCCACACACTCACACACAGCGGTCATGGCGATGCCTCGATCGAGGAGCGGATGCTTACCATCGCAGGCGAAGGCATTGAACTGGCCATCGCCACGGATCACAACCATCACACCGACTACGCTCCTGCTGCTGCCAGGGTGGGAGTGGCCGGATGCTTCACGCCAGTGGTTGGCAATGAGGTGACGACCAAGCATGGACATTTCAATGCCTTTCCCATCAAGGCAGGAGCGCGGTTGGTGGATCCAGCCGAGCAGGACTGGGCCAGGCTGATTCCTGCCATTCGGGCCACTCCGGGCGTGCAGGTCATCACTCTGAACCATCCACGTGATCTGCACAGCGGCTTTGTGCCTTTGGGCGGACTGCAGTTTGATCCCAGCACTGGCAGGCACCGGCATGCGGATGCCCTGAAAGTGGATGCGATGGAGGTCGTCACATCGGCTGCGATGCAGTCCGACATTCACCTGTTGTTTCGTGACTGGTTTGCCCTGCTCAACCGCGGGCATCGGATTGCGGCGGTCGCTTCGAGTGATTCGCACGATGTGAACCGCTTCATTCTCGGCCAGGGACGAACCTATGTGGCGGCTCGTGACGAGGATCCGGCACGGCTCAATCTCGATGAGGTCTGGCGAAGTTATCAGGAAGGCCGCCTGCTGGTGAGCCTGGGGCTGCTCACAACGATGACCGTGAATGAGCGCTTTGAGGTGGGAGACCTGGCCAAAGATCTTGGAGATGAGATTAAGGTGGACGTTGTCGTCAGCGGTCCCGCCTGGACCAAGGCCGATCGAGTCGAGCTCTATGCAAATGGCATCCGGATCCGTGATCAGGCCCTGGTGGATGAGTCGCGAGCCGGTGTTAAAGCAAACATCACTTGGAGGCTGCCGAAGCCGCCGCACGACGTGCATCTCGTGGCCATTGCCACAGGACCCGGGGTCACGGAGCCTTTCTGGGAGATCCCGCGTCCTTACCAGCCGAGCAGCAAGACTTTCACGCCTCGTGTCATCGGTGCCACCAATCCGATCTGGGTTGATGCCGATGATGATGGCCGGTTTGAGTCGGCGGCAGCCCTTGCGCGTGAACTGCTTTCCAAGTTTGGCGGCGCACCTGAGCAGCTGAGCGCTGCTTTGAGGCAGCATGATGCCGCCGTCGCCGTTCAGCTCGAATCTCTCCGAGGTTCGTGAATTCTTGCTTCAGCACGTTGGGGCCGTCGAGAAATCCATGAAGGAAGATGCAACACCTGGAGTGATGCGTGCTGCCGTGACCGTAGTGTGAGGCATCATGAAACCACTGATGTTCCTTTTTCTGGCATGTGCGGCGCACGCGCAGATCATTGACGGCAAGTTTCCCGTCGTCTCGAACCTGAAGGCAGGCGCGGCGAAGGTGGACATCACACCGGCGGAGGTGAAGAACATCACCGTGGCTGGTCACACGCGGGTGGTGAATGGCGTGCGCGATCCTTTGCGGGCGGGTGTACTCGTTTTGGACGATGGCGAGACAAAGGCGGCCATCGTCACGCTTGATATGCTGGGAGCGTGGGAGGACATGGTGGCGCTGGCCCGTCCGGCCATTGAAAAAGAGACCGGTGTGCCCGCGGCGAACATCATGATCTGCGCCTCGCACAATCATTCCGGGCCCGTTTGGGTGGAAAACATGCGCTGGGCCTCCGACGTGATCAAAAAGCTCGCCGCCGCTGCCAAAGAGGCCGCCGCAAACATGCGCCCATCCAGCATCGGCCTCGCCGAGGACCGCATCAGCTTCAGCATCAACCGTCGCAAAATCTACGATGGTCGCGCCGTGGTGAGTTTGAACCCCGATGGCCCAAACGACCCGCGCGTGAAGGTGCTGCGCTTCGACGACGGCCAGTCGCTCACGCCTTTGGCCATCGTCATGCACGCCGTCTGCCATCCCTGCTTCTTCACCTGGGGCGACAAAGGCTCGCAGCCGCATCCCAAGGGCTTTCCCATGATGACCGCCGACTTCCCCGGCGAAGCGCCGACCTTTGTCGAGAGCATCTACAGCTGAAAAACGGCCTCGATGTTCATCCAGGGCTGCGCGGGCGACATCCGGCCGAATCTGCCCGGCTATCCGTATCGCTGCGCCGATGAGGCGGACATCCAGTGGGCCGGTCGCGACCTCGGCGGCGCGGTCGCGCGTGCCGCCGCCTACAGCCTCACCCGTGAGCAACTTGCCAAACGCGCCACTTACTACCCCATCCGCGTCGCCAGCGAAGTCATCGAGCTTCCCGGCAAAGAGCAGCCCATCCGTGCCGAGCTCATGGCGATGAAAATCGGCCCCTACCTGCTCCTCACCATGCCCGGCGAGCCGATGGTCGAATACGGCTTCAAACTCGAGCAAGCCATCGCCGATCGTGCCAAGCCGCTCATCATCGGCTACGCCAACGGCAACATCGGCTACATCGCCACCGCCGAGGCGCACAAGGTCGGCGGCTACGAACCCAACCTCTCCAAACTCAAGCCCGAAGCCGAGCCCGTGATCCTCAAAAAGCTCGGCGAACTCGCCGACCGCGTTGTCGGTGATGTCTTCGCGTCCTTCTCGAAGCACCCCAAGGACATGCAGAAGCGCGAGGCGGAGGAGAAGGTGCGCCTTGAACCAAAAACATCCAAACCATGACCAATTCCGACGAACAAGCCCGCCGCGCCTACTGG
>CALDGV010000789.1 GCA_937941745.1 uncultured Prosthecobacter sp.
CCGCCACCATCGTCAAACTATTCTGAAACTTGGACTCATTTCTTTCAGCAAGATAGGCGGCGCGCTGCTGCCCTTCGTGTAAAAGTCTTTGGGCAGGAAGGGGCTCAGCGTGGCCCTCAGTGATGTGGTGCCTGCGGCAGTCGAAGCTTTAAAGAAGAGCCTCACCTGCTCCGTGACGACAGGCACCCCTGCGCAGGTCGCGGCGGCATCGGAGGTGGTCCTGCTGGCCGTGAAGCCTGGGGACATGCAGGCGCTCTGCAAGGAGCTCGCGAAGGTGAAAGGCAGCCGCCTCTACCTGAGCATCGCCGCCGGGCTGAAGCTGGCGGACCTGGAAAGCTGGCTGGGCGTGAAACAGCGCGTGGTGCGCTCGATGCCCAACACACCAGCGCTGGTGGGAACGGGTGCTGCAGCCTTTGCCAAAGGATCGACGGCAACCGCAGAAGATGCCGCCCTGGCCAAAAAGATTCTCGGTGCCGTGGGCACGGCGGATGAAGTTTCTGAAAAGCTGCTGGATGCCGTCACAGGCCTGAGTGGCAGCGGTCCCGCATATGTTTACACCGTGATCGAGGCCCTGGCAGACGGCGGCGTGCTGATGGGCCTGCCACGTGCGACGGCGCTGACGCTGGCGGCGCAGACCGTGGCCGGTGCTGCACAGATGGTGCTGGAGACAGGGAAGCATCCTGCCGCGCTTCGGGATGAAGTCACCAGCCCAGGAGGCACGACGATTGCTGGGCTGGAGCAGCTCGAAGCCCATGGCCTGCGCAATTCATTGATTCAGGCCGTGCGCAAGGCGACGGAGAAGAGCGTGCAGCTCGGGATGAAGTAAGTCTCTCTCAGCCGAGCTTGCCCTTGCGCAGGATGTGCACGCCCAGCATGCCAAAGGTGATCATGGAGGGCACCGCCAAGAAGTGCAGCCAGACAATGAGGGTGTTGGCATAGTCCAGACCCGCAAAGTTCGACCTTGCCCACTGGACCACGAGCCAGCCAATGACCAGGCTGATGCTCGCCATCAAGGTGACGAGCAGGAAAAAGAGGCTGCCTTCATCCATCTCCACCAGCTTCCGGGTGATGGCACGGGGCTGTTCACTCTTTTGAAGAAACATCGCGGCAGAAAGCATGTAGATCTGCGTGCCGACGAGGGCGGCGAGCAGAAGCAGGACCTGGCTGTGCACGCCAAAAATGCTCAATCCAGCGACATCCACGATGCCTGTGGCACCCGCGATGCCCTGAAGAACGGTGGACAGAACGATCAGCAGCAGGCCTGCCAGCTCGAACATGCGTGGACGCTCTGACAGGATGAAAAGCAGGTGCCTCATGCCATCACGCCAAGTGCGCAGATGCGGCGTGCGCTGCACCGGCGAAGGCCGGAGACCGGAGACGATCTCCACGGTGCTGGCATTTTTCTTCAGCGCCTTGATCAGCAGCTCCGAGGCGAACTCCATGCCGCTGGCCCGGATGTCCCAGGTCTGGTAAGCCGTCTTTTTCAGGCAGCGGAAGCCGGAGTTGCAGTCGCTCAACCGGCCCTTGAAAAGCAGGTTGATCAGACCTGTGAGCACCGGCGTGCCAAGGACCCGGTGCAAGGTGGGCATGGCACCGGGTTCAATGGTGCCCTTCATGCGGGAGGCGATGCCCATGTCGGCATCGGCCTTGGCGGTGGTGCGGTAAAGCTCCAGCGAGTGCTCGTAGCAGTAGGTGCCATCGGCATCGGCAAACATCACGTAGCGGCCTTCCGCAGCCTCGATACCGCCTCGCAGCGCAGCTCCGTAGCCGCGCTGGGCCACTGGGACCACGCGGGCTCCGCGATCCGCCGCGATCTGCCGGGAGTCATCACTGCTGCCATTGTCGGCAACGACGATCTCGTATTTCAGCCCAGGGTCGGCCTCGAGCGACTTCCGCACGGCATCGATGCACAGCGCAATGGTGCGGCTTTCATTCAGGCAGGGAAAGACGAAGGTGAGGTCCATGAAGGAGGGCAGATGACGAGCCTGGAAGATCGGGAGAGGTCCTTGAGCTCGCTTTTAAGCTGCCAGCAGCTCCTTCGCGGCCTTTTCAATGGCCGGAAGAAGGTCCGCGGGCAGATCGGTCAGCAAAGGCAGGGCAGGACCGGTTTTTGCGATGCCCGCCAGCTCAACGGCATGATGGAGCACCAGGATGGGGCTGTGGGCATTGCGCAGGTCTTCCAGCGGCTTGAAAATGGCCCGAATCTGCTCGGCCCTAGCATAATCACCGGCATGAATGGCGTGCATCATGTCCGTGCTGAACTGCGGCTTGATGCAGACGCAGCCGGCCGTGAAACCGGTGATGCCGAAGTCCCGCAGATGCACGATGGCAGGCTGCTCGCCGATGCCGGAGACAATGATGTCCGTGTTCACCATCGTGATGAGCTTGCTCAGGTAGGGATCCTTGGCGGGGTCTTCCTTCACCACGGCATACTTGATCCAGGAGATCAGGCCATCGTTGACCAGACTGGCGGCCAGCTCAGGCGTGATGTAGGCTTCATCCTTGATGTAGAGCACTGCCTTGATGCCGGACTTTTCCACAAAATGGCGCACAGCAGTGGCGACACCGGCCGGCTTGGAGGGAAAAAGCGTGGGCAGCAGCATGGCGGTCGGGAACTGGTGATCCTTCAGCATCGCTGCCTGATCCATCGCAGTGCCATACATCGGGCCAACGCTCGGAACCATCCAGACATCCTCAGGTGCGATCTCGCGCAGCAGGTTCAGCAGGGCGGGGTATTCGGATGGGGCGATGTTGTAGAGGTTGGCATTGCCCCCGTAAAGAAGGGTGCGGATGCCGCCGGCGTGAAGGTGGCGCACCAGCTTCGCATTCTCTTCGCGGTTGAGGGTCAGGTCGGCATTCCGGCAAAGAGGTGGGACGGCGATGACGGAGCTGCGGAGGTCGGCGGGAGCGTTGACGGGCGTGATCTTCATGCGAGGCGCCAGTGATGGGCGGGCCGGGCATCTGGGCAAATGGAAATCCTGATGCCAAGACGGCGCTTTCGCATCCAGAAAAGCGTGGTTCAGTCCTCGCATGGCCAACATCGTTCTCGGCATCACCGGTTCCATCGCTGCTTACAAGGCAGCGGACATCGCCAGCCAGCTCACCAAGGGCGGGCATACGGTGACTTGTGTGCTGACGAAGGAGGCCGTGGAGTTTGTCACGCCGCTCACCCTCAGCACGCTTTCGCGCCGCCCGGTGGTGACAGATCTTTTTGCCGAAAAGGAGGGCTGGCAGCCAGGCCACATCCAGCTCGCGGATGAAGCCGACCTGCTGCTCATCGCCCCAGCAACCGCCAATGTGCTCGCCGCCATGGCTCATGGGTTTGCCAACGACGCCCTCACGGCGATTGCCCTGGCCACACGCGCGCCGATCCTCATCGCGCCGGCCATGAACGGCAAAATGTGGCAGCACCCGGCCACGCTGCGGAATGTCGAGACACTCAAAGCCTGGGGCGTGCGCTGGGTCGAGCCCGCCGAAGGCCTCCTGGCCTGTGGTTACGAAGGAGTCGGCAGGCTCGCTCCTGTGGAGGAGATCGTGGCCGCCGCCAGCGCACTCCTGAAATGACCCTGGGCAGCCTCGACAAAAAAGACTGCCAATCCCGCCCAGGCATCCCGTAGCATGAGGCTGTCATGAAGCCTTTGAGCGTCCACGCCCTGATCCTGTTTACTGCCGCCCTCCACCTGCTCGCCGAGGCCAAAGAACTCACCGGCACCTACCTGCCCACGACGAACGAATGCCCCACGTCCGAGCAGGCACGGAAGAAAATGACCGTGCCGGAGGGCTACGAGGTGCGCTGCTTCGCGCATGAGCCGATGGTGCAGAATCCAGTTGCCATGACCTGGGATCATCGCGGCCGTTTGTGGGTCGTGGAGGCCTACGAATACCCCAACGGCTCCCCGCATCCCGCACCGTTCGGCGGCGAGGCAAAGGACGATCAATACCACCCGATGCCACAAACCGGCGACAAGATCCCCCGCGACCGCGTCATCATCCTCGAAGACACCGACAACGACGGCACCGCCGACAAGCGCACCGTCTTCGTCGAAGGCCTCAATCTCGCCTCCGCCATCCTCTGCGGCGATGACGGCATCTACATCGGCCAGCAGCCGCATTTGATCCACTTCCGCGATGCCGATGGCGACGACAAACCCGACGCGTGGCGTGTCGTTCTGACCGGCTTCGGCCGCGAGGACACGCACGAGCTCGTCAACAGCTTCACCTGGGGCCCCGACGGCTGGCTTTACATGACGCACGGCGTCTTCACCCACAGCAAAGTCCGCCGCCCCGGCCAGCCGGAGAGCGAAGGCTTCAAGTTTGATGCGGGCATTGGCCGGGCACGCCCGCTGAGTCGTGACAAAGAAGCGAAGTGGGAATTCGAAGTCTTCGCCGACGGCACCAGCAATCCTTGGGGCTGCGATTACGACGCGGCGGGGAACTTCTTCGTCAGCGCCTGCGTTATCGATCACTTCTTCCACATGGCTCCCGGCGGCATCTACGTGCGCCAGGGCGGCGCGCCGGAGAATCCGTATGCCTACGAGCAGCTTCCCAGCATCGTGAAGCACAAACACTTCCGCGCCGCATACGCCGGCGTGCAGATTTATCAAGGCGGACGCTATCCCGCCGACACGCACGGCCACGCCTTCATCGGCAACATCCACGACAACGCCATCCACGAGGAAATCCTCACCCCCGTAGGCGCCACCTTCAAATGCGAGCCGCGTCGCGACTTCCTCCGCGCCAACGACGGCTGGTTCCGC
>CALDGV010000790.1 GCA_937941745.1 uncultured Prosthecobacter sp.
ACCTCTTCTTCCTCCCCAGCGGCCTGCTGCCTGCCGACAGCGCCGGTTTGCTCAACTCACAGCGCATGGTCGATCTCATCGCTGAAGTGAAAAGCCGCTTCGACCTCGTCTTGATCGACTCCCCGCCCATTCTCGGAGTCAGCGACGCCTCCGTCCTCGCCAACGAGGCCGACATGACCCTGATCGTCGTCCAGCATCGCAAACTGCCGCGCCACATGCTCCTGCGCGTGAAGCAGAGCGTCGAAAACGCCGGCGGCAAGGTCATCGGCGTCGTCCTCAACAATGTGGATCTTCGCAGCGACGCCCAGTATCAGTATTACACGAGCTACTACACTTATTACTCGCCCACCAACTCCCCCACAGGTGGCGGCTCGGGTGGCAAAACGCGCCGCCGCAAGATCAAGGCCGAGACCACCGCCACCGCGCTTGCCTCCACCCGCCCCTTGCCACGCGGCGAGGGCGACGATGTCTTTTAATCCAACCAGCCCAACATCATGAACACACGTCTCATCCCCCTCGCGCTTGCCGCCCTGCTGCTCATGCCAGCCATGGGTCTGGCGCAAAACGGCGAGCTTGCCCTCAAGACCAACGACCGTGTCACCATCTCCATCGGCGGCATCCCTGACAGCGAGGTCGCCCAGATCAGCAAGGTGTACACCATCGGTGACAACGGCAGCGTCAACCTTCTCTACATCGGCGAGATCCGCGCCGCCGGCCTGAAGCCCTCATCGCTTCAGCGTGCCATCGAGCAGACCTACAAAGATCGTGAGATCTACACGCGTCCCACCGTCACCGTCTCCATCGACGGTGCAGGCGACACAGCTCGTTTCGTCTATGTCGTCGGAGGCATCAAAGGCAACGGCACTGTGCCCTACAACGGCAGCATGACGGTGCTGAAAGCCATTTCCGCCGCCGGTGGTTTTAGCCCCTTTGCGAAACCCAGCAAGACGAAGCTCCTCCGCAACGGCCAGACCTACGAGATCAACCTCAAGGACATCTCGTCCGATCCCTCCAAGGACATGAAGCTCCAGCCCGAGGACCAGATCATCGTGCCAGAGTGATGGGATGCCTGCGACGGCTTGAAGCATGCATGGCTGGCATGTTGTGGTCCGTTTAGCAGGAATGAAGTCGAGCTCTCAAATCGTCATCAGCCAAGAGCAGGCGCGTTAAGTGCCACGTCAAGAATTCTCTTTGGCAAGCCGTCTGGCCCGCATGCAATAACCTTCCCATTAGCCCGCGAGACAAGATCTGGCGGGCTTTCTCCGATCATTTCGGTGGGGAGTTCTCGCTGACAAATCTTGACGACTCCTTTGTAAGCGCAAATGCGAAGGCGAATCGTCTCCAAACTCTCTAGTGTGAAACTATGCACCCGTCTGAATCCATTGGGCTTTTCAATTCCGAAAACCGCTTGATGAACCAAGTCGCAATCCAGATAGTCAGTTTGATTTTTCACCATAATGATGCTGTTTGCAGCGTCGAGATAGGGCTGGGCTATTGCATCAAGCTGCTGCCTAGACTGAGAATAAACGGTTTTCCAGAGTTGCTTAACAAGTCGAAATTTGCTGGCGTTCCGCACCTTTAGATCGCCTCGGAATAGATAAAAGACCGTTAAGAAACAATACATTTGGTCTTTGAGCGTCTTCGGAAAGTCGAACTTCTGAATGGCATCAAATTCGAGGAAACTGAGCAAGCTCTGATGGAATGTTGGAAGTTCTACTATGCGCGTGATGCACATGTCGAAAAGGCGGAGTCCATCCTTAGAGCAATACCCTCTTTGTTGTTCAACGGCTCGCTTCAACTCGGCAATGGTCAGCTCAGATTTAGACACAAAGAAATTGTGAAGCTCTTTTCGAAGCCACTCCAAGATGACCTCCGGCTCACCACTTTTTTGCAAATGATCTGGGATTGAAAGGCCTGTTAGGTGGGGCGGCTTTCTTCCAATCGCTTCTAGGATGGTCGCAAGTGAGACGTGGAGTGACCACTTGCTCGGGTCGCTACCATGTAGCCTCTCGAGGGTAGGTGAATTGAAGAAGTTGTGGCAAGCTTCCGCAGTCTCTCTGCCAACCAAGAGATAGAACAACCCTTGATCGATCAAGAGAGAAGGCGGATACAATTCCATGTTTTGAGCGTCTACAGCCCCAAATCCGTCACCGCACCTTGGCTGGCGCTGGTGCAGAGTTTGGCATATTTCGCCAGCACGCCGCGTGTGTAGCGAGGCTTGGGTTGTTTCCATTTGGCGAGACGATCTTTGAGTTCCTTGGCAGGAATGCCCAGTGTGATGCTGCGCTTTTCAGCGTCGATGGTGATCGGGTCGCCGTTCTTGATGACGGCGATCGGGCCGCCCACGAAAGCTTCCGGCGTGACGTGGCCGACGACAAAACCGTGGCTGCCGCCGCTGAAACGACCATCCGTGATGAAGGCAACATCTTTGCCGAGGCCCTTGCCCATGATGGCGGAGGTGGGTGAAAGCATCTCACGCATGCCTGGGCCGCCTTTCGGGCCTTCCATCCGCACGACGATGACGTGTCCTTTCTT
>CALDGV010000791.1 GCA_937941745.1 uncultured Prosthecobacter sp.
TAGCAGATCGGGGTTTCCGTGGTGGTGGGTGCTTTGACGGACATGGTGACAACCTCCTGGCTTTTGAAAATGATTGGATAAACTCTCACTCACACCACATTGAAGAATCAAAGCAGCACTCGTGATGCAACTGTAACAACGGCCAACAACGGACACACCCCGTGCATATGTTGGCAAGCACTGAGCCTCGATTGGCATGACGAAAGCACCCTGGGTGCTCGCGGCGTTTAGCATGATGTGGCTAAATTGCGGATATTGTGTTCCGTAATTCCGCCTTCAAAGAAAAGCTCCTCACCCAACCATGAAATTGATCCTCTCTTCCCTCGCCACCATCACCGTCGTCATGTCACTGCTCGTGAATGCCGCGCTCGCTGCTGATCCAGCAGCAGTCGCCACCGAAGCAGCCACCAACACTGTCTGCCCCATCACTGGCAAGCCCGTCGATCCCGCCATCACGGCGGAGTATGAGGGCAGAAAGTGGTCCTTTGCCAAAGAAGCCTGCAAAACCAAATGGTTGAAGGCACGCGAGGACAGTCTGTATCAGAAGCTCGGCGGCAAAGCCGCCATGGAGGCAGCAATTGATGCCTTCTACGTCAAAGTGCTGGCGGACGACCGCGTGAAGCATTTCTTTGATGACGTGAGCATGGACAAGCAGCGCCGGAAGCAGAAGGAGTTCCTCTCCGCAGCCTTTGGCGGACCACTGCCCTGGACTGGTAAGGACATGCGCAAAGCCCATGAAGGCATGGGTCTCACCGAGGTTCACTTCAACGCCATCGCCGAAAACCTCGTCAACACGCTGAAGGATCTAAAAATCAGCCAGGATCTCATCGACCAAGTCGTCGCTGTCGCTCTCACGACAAAAGACGACGTGCTTGGTCGTGCGAAGAAGGCCAACTGAGAAGCGTCCATCTCTCATTGGCTTGAAATAAGCGCCGCTGTAAGTGCCGGGAGTCACTTGCGGCGGCGTTCTCGTTTAACATGATCTCAGTCCGTTGATTTTAGGACATTATAATGTGCTCAAAAACCGTATGCTACTCCTTTGGACAAAGCAGAATTTAGGCAGTGTGGATTTTTCAGAAAACAAGCGTCTGTAGTTAGAAGCGATCTTCGTGCACATGGGTTCGCGCTGTCGTATCTGCACAAGCGGAGCTATTGTTTTATGAAAAGACATTGTGAACGTTCATCCGGTGAACGGCATCGCGCTCATTCATCCCATCAGTGAAAGCATTAATTCATGAGTGCCTTTGACCCATTGAACGGGTATCACCAATGCACTAAAATCCTCCAAATAATGATCTCCCAGCTAGAGAAAAGCCCAACTTCAAAGAGGAAGAGCTTCGCTTCTCACGCGGACAAATCGACGTGTGTGTCCTGAAGGCCGTGGAAGGCCTCAGTGCAATGACCGTTCCTTTTGTGTCATAAACATTCGATGGGCTGGCGGTTCGTTGTTCATACCAACATTCCGCCAGACCTCCGCAAACGATCAACCTCAACCATGTCACGGCCCACCCACTATTCGCCCGTGATCTCCAGGTTCGTCGTCTCCGTCCTCTACCACGAAGCCAGGCACCGCAGGATTCCGATGACTCGTCTCACGGATGAACTGCTGCTCCAGGCGCTTCGTGGCACACCCGGATGGCAGACGGCCACCAACCTGCGAATCACCGACGATTCCGCCTCCAACACTCCGGCTCCTGGGATCGCGCAAGCGGCCTAGGGGCGCTCCACCACCCTCATCACAGGAAGCCCATGTGCCCTCGCCGGTGCATGGGCTTTTTCGTTTCCATACCCACCACCCACCACCACCACCATCATGGCTATCAAACTCAGCGCCAATTATTCCAAAAAGCTCGGCCTGCCTCAATACAGCAGCCACAGCTTCTCCGCCTCCATCGAAAGGGAACTCTCCGACATCACCCAGGCGGAGGCGGAGATCGCCAGGCTTTACGGCCTGCTTCAGCAGTCTGTTGACCAGGAAATCCAGCATCCCGGTTTCGTGCCGGAAGGCAACGGATCGAACGGCTCCAATGGCAATCATGCGCCGCAGAACGGACGCACCTACCCGATCAACGGCAACGGTCATCGTGTCCCGGCCAAACCAGCTGCCGACCGCTGGAACTGCACGGAAGGCCAGCGCGGTTTCATCCTGCGCATCATCAACGAGAACCAACTCCCGAAGCAGGAGGTCGAAGATCTGTCCCAGCAGCTCTTTGGCACCGGCGTCAAGGAGC
>CALDGV010000792.1 GCA_937941745.1 uncultured Prosthecobacter sp.
GGAGCCAGGGGTTTTTCTTCTGCTGGATCTTATGCTCCAACGCCTGGGATGCCTGCTGGCCCTGCTGGGTGCCGCCGGGCAGGAAATCCACCTGCCGGTCCAGCGTCATCTGGTTCACGACGAGGAAACCGCCAATGCCGAGCACGAGTGCATGGATGGCAAGGCTGAGGGAAAGGGAGGCTCCCCCCCACTGAATCCACTTTTGTCGGAGCAGGCTGATCAGGATCGCGGTGGCTGCAGGTGGCTCGCTGTTGGCTGGCCTATGGGATTCTTCGGAGGGTTCTGCGTCAGGCTTTTCCTGCTTTTTTGCCGTGGTGGGAAGCTCTGCGGCTGGCTCATGAGATGGTTCTGAATCGCCCGGCTCGGCCGTGGCTGATGCTTGTTCTACTGCCGATGCGGGCTCGGAGGCATCTTGCGGCTCAGCACGGGCCGCTGAGTCCAGGCTGGTGGGTGGCTCGGCTGGGCTGGATGGCGTGCTGAAGACTTCCTCACGTGATGAAGTAGGTGCGATCGCCGGTTCCTCTGGAACGACCAGCGGAGTGCTGCGGCGCAAGATGCTGCGCTTGCGTGCCGGGGCGGCTGGCGTCGAGGGCAGGGAAGGCAGGCTGTCTGGGATCAGTTCTTCCGGCGTAGTGGAGAAAAGTTCCGCCCATCCGTCAGCCGAACTGGTGGGAACTGACGGCACAGACACGGATGCCTCTGCCGCAGCCTCTTCCTGCGCCTGGCGTGACCGCTTCTTCTCATCAGCAATTTTTTTCCACAGAGCGGCCTTTGCTGCACGTGCCTGCTCCGCATCTGCGGTGGGCAGGTGCTGAAAGTCATCAGGCGGCAGGTCGGGCATGCATTCGAGACTGTGGGAACGGCTTGAAGCCTGCAAGAGTTTTCATGGGAGTCTGGTCCTGATAGATGGAGAAGTCCGCGCCGTTCAGTCCGCCCCATGCGTCTGACTGCCCTCCTTTTCTGCCTCGGCTCGCTGCTGCCATACACCGGCCTCTTTGCAGCGCCTCCGCCAAACATCGTCTTCATCATGGCGGATGACCTGGGCTATTCCGACATCGGTTGTTATGGCGGTGAGATTGCCACGCCGAACCTGGATGGGCTGGCGAAGAATGGGCTGCGTTTCACCCAGTTTTACAACACGGCCCGATGCTGGCCCACGCGCAGCGCCCTGCTCAGCGGCTACTATGCGCAGCAGATCCATCGTGATGCTTTGCCGGATGCTCCTGGCGGTGGGCAGGGAGTGCGGCAGAAGTGGGCGCGGCTGCTGCCCGATTTTCTGAAGCCTGCGGGCTATCGGAGCTACCACAGCGGCAAGTGGCACATTGATGGTCCAGTCCTGGCAGGTGGCTTCGACCGCTCGCTCGACATGAAGAACCAGGGGAATTTCTTCACTGCTGCTGGAAACAGCCTGGACGATGTGCCGGTCAAACCTGCCGCAGATGAAAAGGGTTATTATGCCACCATCGCCACGGCGGATCATGCCATTGAATGCCTGCAGGATCATGCGAAGAACCATGCTGGGAAGCCCTTCTTCCATTATCTGGCCTTCATCGCGCCGCACTTTCCTCTGCATGCACTTCCGGAAGACATCGCGAAGTATCGCGACAGGTATCTCGAAGGCTGGAGCAAGTTGCGCGAAGAGCGCTTTGCCCGGCAGAAGGCGCTCGGCCTTACCTCCACTGAGCTTTCCAAGCTCGAGGAAGATGTCGGGCCGCCCTATCATTTCCCCGAGTCTCTCGCCAAGCTGGGGCCGGGAGAGGTCAACAGGCCTCTACCCTGGGACCGTCTGAGTGAGGAACAGCGTCGTTTTCAGGCCACGAAGATGGCGATTCATGCCGCGATGATCGACCGAATGGATGTCGAGATCGGACGTGTCTTGGCGCAGCTCAAAAAGATGGGGGCATTCGAAAACACAATCATCCTCTTTGCCTCGGACAATGGCGCAAGCGCCGAGATCATGGTGCGCAACGGTGGCCATGACCCCAAGGCGGCTCCAGGCAGCGCGGCGAGCTATCTTTGCCTTGGCCCTGGCTTTTCCAGCGCGGCGAACACACCGCACCGTCGGCATAAAACCTGGGTTCATGAGGGGGGCATCAGCACCCCGCTGATCGTTCACTGGCCGGCAGGCATCCAGGCCCGGGGAGAACTCCGGCAGACACCTGCGCATGTGATTGATTTCGTGCCGACTGCCCTTGAACTGGCGGGGGTGAAAAAACCTGCAACGTGGGAAGGGCAGGCCATTCCTGAAGCGCCTGGAAAGAGCCTGGTGCCAGCCTTCGCCAAGGATCAGGTCATCCCTCGTGAGAGCCTGTGGTGGTTGCACGAAGGCAACAAGGCCATTCGTGTCGGCGATTGGAAACTGGTGGCCTCCAAGGATGAGGCCTGGGAGCTTTACGACCTCAAGACGGACCGGGCGGAGCAGCACAATCTGGCTTCACAAATGCCAGACAAAGTCAAGGAACTGGCGGCTGCATGGCAGACGCAGACCCATGTTTACACGGCTCTGGTGAAAAAGACGCTGGCCGAGCAGCCGAAGGCCAAGGGTGGCAAGGGTGGCAAGGGTGGCAAGGGGAAGGGAAAAAAGAAATAGCCGCGACGGCTTTCGCTGGCACCTCTGATCTCATGCTTGGATTCATGCTCATGTCCCGTCCCCTCGTTACTGCCTTCTTCCTTCTCAGCGGCGCCTGTGCTCTGGCCGATGAACCCTTGAAGTTCAGTGACCGCGCCCCGCAGCGCTACCAGTTGAAGGCCCGCGCCAGCCTCATTGATCCCAAGGCCAGACCGCACCCAGAGATCGACTTTGTTTTTGAGCGCAAAGGCAAGCCTGCGGATGAAGAGAACGCCGCGGTGGACACGCGTGTGGCACCTCAGGGAAAGCTGGTGATCTGGCTCATGGGATACAGCGGCGGCCTTTTTGAGCGCCTCAACAGCTACGGCCTGCATGCCATTCAGGTGCATTATGCCAACGGCTGGTTCGGCAAGTTTGGCAAGGAACCCACGCCTGCGGATGTGAACTACATTGGAGACATCCGCCTGGAAGCGGCCACGGGCCAGGATTTCAGCCCCACGGTGAGCATCCCCAAGGCCGATGGCATGATGGAGCGTGCCTTTCAG
>CALDGV010000793.1 GCA_937941745.1 uncultured Prosthecobacter sp.
CGAAGAGGTCGTGGGTTCGAATCCCGCCAGCCCGACCACCTTCTAAGGTGGTCTTTTTCAAGGATTTACATAGACTCCGGCCACTTCTCAAGGGTCACCCTTTGCACCCCTAGTCCCCCCTGTTTGGGTGACTGAAAGTGACCTGAGAAGCCACAGCTTCCAGCCGTCCGGGGGGCAAAATTGGGGGGGAGCCTTGCCAACTCCACTGTATCGTCATAAGAAAGCTTTTTGAGCAACGACTTGTATGGCCCTGACCGACTACCAAGCTAAATTCCTCGCCTATGAACTGACGAAGCGCTGCGCTTCCGATAGCGAGGAGAAGCTGGCGGCGACCGTGGCGGGAGCGCAGGTGGATTTGAATCCCCATCAGGTGGATGCCGCTCTGTTTGCCTTTCAGTCGCCTTTGTCGAAGGGCGTCATCCTGGCGGACGAGGTTGGCTTGGGGAAAACAATTGAGGCTGGTCTCGTCATCTCGCAGAAGTGGGCGGAGCGGAAGCGCCGCATTCTGGTCATCACCCCGGCGAACCTGCGCAAGCAGTGGCACCAGGAGTTGAACGAGAAGTTCTTCCTGAACTGCGAGATTCTGGAGACGAAGTCCTACAATGCTGCGATCAAGAAGGGAAACTTCCGGCCCTTTGAGATGAAGGAGGATGCCATCGTCATCTGCTCCTACCAGTTCGCGGCCAACAAGGCCGCCGATGTGCATCACACGGATTGGGACCTCGTCGTCATCGACGAAGCGCACCGCCTGCGCAACGTCTATAAGCCGAACAACAAGATCGCCAACATGCTCAAGATGGCGCTGAATCATCGCCACAAGCTGCTGCTCACGGCCACCCCGTTGCAAAACTCACTGCTGGAGCTGTTTGGCCTCGTCAGCGTCATTGATGACCACACCTTCGGGGATGTGCGCAGCTTCCGGGAGCAGTTCGCCAATCTCAACGCGCAGACCTACGACGTGTTGAAGGCACGCCTGAAGCCGCTTTGCCATCGGACCCTGCGTCGGCAGGTCACGGCGTATGTGCCTTACACCAAACGGCATGCCCTCGTGCAGCCCTTCGATCCCACGGACAACGAAGACGCGCTCTACGATCTCGTGTCCGACTACCTCCAGCGGGACAATCTTCAGGCCTTGCCGCCGAGTCAGCGAAAGCTGATGACCCTGATCCTGCGGAAGCTGCTCGCGTCCTCCTCGTTTGCCATCGCCGGGGCGCTCACGTCCATGGCGAACCGCCTGAAGGCCCGGCTCAAGGCGGACAACGAGAGGAGCGCGGACGCTTTGCTTCCGCTCGGAGAGGAACTCAGCGAGGACTACGAAGGTCTCGAAGACACCGCCGAAGAATGGGACGAGGAGGAAGAAGCCGAGCCATTGACCATTGAGGACCGCAAAGCCATTCAGGCGGAGATTGAAGACTTGGAGGAGTTCAGCCGCCTCGCCAAAGGCATCGACCACAATGCCAAAGGCAAGGCCCTCATCACCGCCCTGGGCATCGCCTTTGAAAAGGCCCGCCAGATCGGCGCGGCGGAAAAGGCCATCATCTTCACCGAGTCGCGGAAGACGCAGAGCTACCTCCTGCGCCTCCTCGCAGACAGCCCCTATGCGGACGGCATCGTGCTCTTCAATGGCACGAATACCGATGACAGTTCCAAGGCCATCTACGCCAAGTGGGCGGCGAAGCACCAAGGCACAGACAAGATCACCGGTTCCCGCACGGCGGACATGCGCAGCGCCCTCGTGGATTACTTCCGCGAGGAAGGCCGCATCATGATCGCCACGGAGGCCGGGGCGGAGGGCATCAACCTCCAGTTCTGCTCCCTCGTGGTGAACTACGACCTGCCGTGGAATCCCCAGCGCATCGAGCAGCGCATCGGCCGCTGCCATCGTTACGGTCAGAAACATGACGTGGTGGTGGTGAACTTCCTCAACCAGAAGAACGAGGCCGACCTTCGCGTGTTCCAGCTCCTCGATGAGAAGTTCAAGCTCTTCACCGGCGTCTTCGGCTCCAGTGATGAGGTTCTTGGCACCATCGAGTCCGGTGTGGACTTTGAGATGCGCATCGCCGCCATCTACCAGACCTGCCGGAAGCCGCAGCAGATCAAAGAAGCCTTCGACCAGCTTCAGTTGGAGCTGAACTTCGAGATCAATGAAGCCCTGCGCCTTACGCGGCAGAAGCTTTTGGAGAACTTCGATGAGGAGGTGCAGGCCAAGCTCAAGCTCCGTGATGACAACTCCCGCGCCATGTTGAGCCATTTCGAGCGCCAGCTCATGCAGCTCACCCGCCACGAGCTTCGGGATGATGCCACCTTCCACTCGGATTCATCCTTCATCCTTCATGCTTCACCTTTGAAGGAGGTTCCCTCCGGCCTCTACGTCCTGCCTCGCAGCACCAGCACGGCCCACGTTTACCGCCTCGGCCATCCGCTGGCGGAGCATCTGGTGGTGGCCGCCAAAGACCGAGAGCTTCCCCCGGCGGAAATAGAGTTCCACTACGCCCAGCATGGCAGCAAAATCAGCATCCTGGAGCCTCTGCGCGGGCAGTCCGGCACGTTGATCGTCTTCCTGTTCACGGTGGAGTCCATGGATCAGGCCGAGGATCATCTCATCTATGCCGCCTGCACGGATGCAGGCACCGCATTGGATCAGGAACAGGCCCGCCGTCTGCTCAGCCTGCCTGCCACGCTGAAAGGTCCCGTGCTCGACCTGCCAGCACCTGCCGTGCTGTCAGACATCGCCACCGCCCGGCAGACGGAGATTCAGCAAATCATCGCGCGGCGAAACGGCCACTACTACGAGGCCGAGGCGCAGAAGCTCGATGGCTGGGCGGATGACCTCAAGGTCGGCCTGGAGCGCGAGATCAAGGAGATGGACCGCCTCATCAAAGAAGCCCGCCGCACTGCCGCCACCGCCCTTACCCTGGAAGACAAGCTCGCCGCCCAAAAGCAGATCAAGACCGTCGAAGCCCAGCGCAACGACAAGCGCCGTTCCCTTTTTGAAGCCCAGGACGCTATCGACAATCAGCGTGAGGAGTTGATCGGGAAAATCGAGGGTAAGCTAAGCCAGCAAGCCAGCCATGCTTCGCTTTTCAGCATCCGTTGGGCTTTGAAATAGCCGCATCACCCGTTACCCTGCTCATCATGTCAGCCACGAACTTCAACACCAAGAACGACACCTTCCGCAAGCTCATGGGGAACGGCCTCACCTACCGCATCCCGCGCTTTCAGCGGGATTACAGTTGGACCGAGGATGAATGGGAAGACCTGTGGCTGGACCTTGTCGGCACCATTAAGGATGGCGGCGAGCCTGCTCACTATATGGGCTATCTAGTGCTCCAGTCAGATAACGACAAGACTTTTGATGTGATTGACGGCCAGCAGCGCCTCACCACGCTGAGCATCATCATTCTCGCCGCTCTCAAGAACTTTGAACGCCTGGCTCAGGAGGGCAAAGATGCGGAGCGAAACAAGCAGCGGATGGATGACTACCGCCGCAGTTACATCGGCTTCCTTGATCCCGTGACCTTCGTGCCGAGATCGAAGCTGACGCTCAACCGGA
>CALDGV010000794.1 GCA_937941745.1 uncultured Prosthecobacter sp.
AGTCACGCCCGGCATAGCGGTAGGTCAGGCGCTCGTGATCGATGCCCAGCAGATGAAGAATCGTCGCGTGGATGTCGTGGATGTGCATCTTGTCCACCGCCGCCTTGAAGCCGAAGTCGTCACTCTGCCCATAAGCGGTGCCGCCTCGCGCCCCGCCGCCGGCAAAGAACATGCAGAAGCCGTGCGGGTTGTGGTCGCGGCCATTGCCGTTCTCACTGACCGGCGTGCGGCCAAATTCCCCGCCCCACACCACCAGCGTCTCATCCAGCAGACCGCGCTGCTTGAGGTCCGAAAGCAGGGCCGCGATCGGGCGGTCGATGTCCGCCGCAAGCCTGCGCGTGGTGGCATCATGATTGGAGTGGGAGTCCCAGGGCTGGCCATTGCCATAATAAAGCTGCACGAAGCGCACGCCGCGCTCCACCAGCCGCCGGGCCATGAGGCAGCCATTCGAGAAATGGCTCTTTCCATACATCTCCCGAACCTTCTCGGGCTCCAGGTTCACATCGAAGGCATCCGTGGCGGCGGACTGCATGCGGTAGGCCGTCTCCATCGCCTGGATGCGCCCGGCCAGGGCCAGATCCGAGCCGCCGCGCGCCATCAAATGGCCGGCGTTCAGCTCCTGGAGCAGGTCCAGTTGCCGCCGCTGGTCCTGCAAGCCCAGGCGGCCATTGCTCAGCCAGGGGATCATCTGCTTGGGATCAAGCTGGGAATGGTTGATGTAGATGCCCTGGTGCTGCGCCGGCAGAAAGGCGCTGCTCCACAGGATGGAAAAGCGCACCGGACGACCGGGGCAGAGCACGACATAGGAGGGCAGGTTCGCGTTTTCATTGCCCAGGCCGTAGCTCAGCCAGGCGCCCATGCTCGGCACACGCTCCGTCATGGTGCCGTTGTTCATCAGCAGCAGCGCGGGGCCGTGGTTCGGATTGTCCGTATGGCAGGAGCGCAGCACGCAGAGGTCGTCCGCATGGCGGGAGAGGTGCGGCAGCAGCTCGCTGATCTCCAGGCCGCTCTGCCCATGCGGCGCATAGGCGTAGGGGGAGGCCAGCAGGCCGCCGGTGGGGCGCTCCGTGCGCAGGTCCGCGCCGTCCGGACGCTGGCCGTTGTAGCGGGTCAGGGCGGGCTTGGGATCGAAGAAGTCCGGACCGAAGGGTCCGCCATTCATGAACAGGTGAATGATCCGCTTCGCCTTCGGGGCGAAGTGCGTGCTCACCCCGCCGCCAGCCTGAAGCGCGGAAGTGAGGCCAAGCGCGCCGAGGCCGCCACCCATGCGGGTGAGCATTTCACGGCGGGAAAAAGGGGGAATCAGGCTCATGCACCTTCTTCTACGGCCCTCAAGCCCACCCCTTTCCACCCTGCTCATCCAGGATTGGAACCCTGGAGGCTTCATTTCATACCTCTGGAACCTTTGTCACTTGAGCCCAGGAAGCTTCCCACCCATAAGCGCCATCGGCCATGCCCGAGCCCATCCCCGTCATCCTGAACCCCGCCGCACGCAGCACCCAGGCGGCGGCGCGTGAGAAAGCCCTGCGTGCCCTCACCCCGGAACCCGAGCTGATCCTCACCACCGCCCCAGGAGAGGCCTCGATGCTGGCCGAAAAACTGGCACGGGAAGGTCGCGACCTCGTCGTGGCTGCTGGCGGCGATGGCACGATGAACGAAGTGCTTCAGGGCCTCTGCCGGGTGAATGCCGGCCGCGGCCCTGGCGAGAAGCACACTGCCCTCGGCGTGCTGCCGGTGGGCACCATGAACGTCTTTTCCCTCGAACTCGGCCTGCCTTCCGCCGACCTGGAGGCCTGCTGGCAGAAGATCAGCCACCGCCAGTTTCGTGAGATCGACCTCTGGCAGGCGAACGAACATTACTTTGTGCAGCTGGCAGGCGTGGGGCTGGATGCCGAGATCATCCAGGAGACTCCGTGGGAGAGGAAAAAGAAGCTCGGCCCGCTCAGCTACGTCGTCTCCGCGCTTCAGGTGCTGGGCCGCAAGCCGCCGGTGCTGACCGTGAAGATCGCTGGCCGCCCCGACATGCACGGCAGCGTGGTCCTGATCGGTGCAGGCAGGCACTATGGCGGCCCGGTGAAAGTCTTTCCCAAGGCCGACAACCAGGACGGCCTCCTGGACCTGCTCATCTTCCGCCAGCTCAGCGGCTGGGAGGTCGCACAAATGGTTCGGGCACTGCTGGAGCGCGGCTACGACACCGCGCTGGACCTCGACTACCTGCAAGTCCGTGAGTTCAGCGTCGAAGGCGCTCCCGCCGCCCCCTACGAGCTGGATGGTGAATTGATCCAGGACACAACGCCCGTGCACTTCCAGGCTGCGCCGTTCAGGCTCCAGGTGGCGTTTTGACGGCACCGCAGCAGCCTCCTGACGACTCAGGCCTGCCGGCAAAAGCTTCCGGAGGCAGTGGAATGCGCATCGTGAAGGTGGTCTCGACGCCGGGAATGCTCACGAGGTCAATCGTGCCGCCATGCGCCTCCACGGCACGGCGCACGATGCTGAGCCCCAGGCCGGTGCCCTTGATCTCCGGACTGTGGTGCTTGTGGCCGCGGTAGAAGCGCTTGAAGACGAACGGTAGGTCGTGCGCGGCAATGCCGATGCCGTTGTCGCTCACGCGCAGCACGCAATGGTCGCCCAACCACTGGCCGCCCACCTGGATGACCAGGCCCGGATTGGGATTCTCCTTCAGCGCATTCTCGATCAGGTTGGTGAAGACCTGGTCCCAGTAAAAACGGTCGCCCAGCATGTGCCCGCCGTCGGCGGGGAAGTCCAGGTCAATGCGGGTGTCCCGCCCTTCGAGCATCGGGGAAAGGTGGTCGATGGCATCCTGCACGCAGGCCCGGACGGTGAAGGGCTCGATGTTCAGCGCGGAGGAGCCGTTTTCCAGCCGGGAGATGGCCAGCATGTCCTCGATGATGCGGATCAGCCGCCTGCCATGCTTCTCCATGACATCGTAGCAGCGCCGCAGCGCGGCCTCATCCTTCAGCACGCCGCTCTGCAGCGTTTCGATGTAGCCGTTGATCAGCGTCATCGGCGTGCGCAGTTCGTGGGAGGCATTGGCCACGAAGTCCTTCCGCACCTGGTCTGCCATCACCTGCTCCGTCACATCATGGACCATCAGCCAGGCGCCGCGCTCCGCCTTGGCGGGCAGTGGGGCGGCCTCGATCAGGAAATGGCGGCTGCTGCGGCCGCTGGTGCCGCCGGGGTGCGCCACCTCCACCTCCTGCACCGTCCGCCGCTGGTCACTCAGCGCCGCCTGCACCACGCTGGTCACCTGATGATCCCGCAGCTCCTCGATGAGCGTGCGGCCGCGCTGAATGCCGTTCTTGTGGAAGAGCTGCGCCAGCGTGCGGTTCACAAACTTGATGCGCATCTGGTCATCCACGATGGCCACGCCCTGGCGGATTTCATGGAGCAGGGCTTCAAACAGCCGCCGCAGGTATTCCTCCTTGATGAGCGCCTCGTTGCCCTCCTTCAGGCCGATGAAGCGCGCGGCGAGCTTGTCCGCCTCAAACACCTTCAGGCCTGCCGCTTCCGTCACTCCCTGCATGCGCCGCCTCCATTTCTTCTCACGCGCCCACGCCCAGGCGGCAAGCACGAGAAGGGCGGCGGAGAGAAACAGGGTCATAGGTTCGGTTCAGGAAAAAACGGGGCGGCAGAAGTATCAGGAAACGGCGGCGGATGCCATCATTCATGGCAAACCCAGGGCGCGCCATCCGGGAATCACCGGGATTCAGGCGGCAGCCACGGCGGCGGTGGCGCCATCGAGCACAAACTGGTAGCCCGTGCCACGCACCGTCACGACATGCTTGCCCGCCTCGCCCAGCTTCTCGCGCAGGCGCTTGATGTGGGTGTCCAGGGTGCGCGTGGCCACATCGTCAGAGTAGCCCCACACCTCCCGCAGCAGCTCCGCCCGGGTGTGCACGGCGTCCGTGTTCTCCATGAGCACCGCCAGCAGCTTGAACTCCGTGGTCGTGAGGTCGATCGGCTGCCCCTTGTGGAAGAACTTCATGTTCTTCCGGTCCAGATGGAAGTCCCCGGTCTTCACTTCCGACACATGCGTGACCTTCTTCGTCCGCCGCAGGATCGCGCCGATGCGCAGCGCCAGCTCCCGGGGGGAAAAGGGCTTCGTCAGGTAGTCGTCCGCGCCCAGCTCCAGGCCGTTGATGCGGTCCATCGTCTGCGTCTTGGCCGTCAGCATGATCACCGGGATGGTACGCGTGCGGCTGTCCGCCCTCAGGCGCTTGAAGGCCGTCATCCCGTCCTGCCCCGGCAGCATGAGATCCAGCACGATCAGGTCCGGCTCCTGCGAAAGGGCCATCGGCATCACCTCCAGGCCGTTCGTGATGCAAAGGCACTCATGCCCTTCCCGCATCATGTGCAGGGAGATCAGCTCGGAAATGTCCGGTTCA
>CALDGV010000795.1 GCA_937941745.1 uncultured Prosthecobacter sp.
CCAAAAATCATGGTCAGCGTTATCGTTTTTAATACAGCAGTCATAAGTGAATCTTATTTTTGAACCGTTACAGCAAAAAAGGGGAGCTGGAAGAAGTCTGATCAGAAGCATCCGCGCCACCAAGCCCCAGTGATACCAGGGCTTCGTGAAAGAGCGCTGACAAGCGAGCCGCCACAGCCTCTAAGGCACCAGCAGCCACGGCTCTAGTTTTCATAGAATTGAACGAATCGAGGCTCATTGGATGGGTGCTCTAGCTGTCGCAGATAAAGCCATATTTAGGTTCACTTGAACCAATGATCAATATCAAAAATGAAATTATTCTCATAATTGTAACTTCATCTTGAGATTCAAGTAACCTAAAGCACCCATTCGGATTTCCCATGATGCTCAGCCACTGAGCCCTCCGAATCACACTCATGCAAAATTCAAAGCCCTGTGGTAACTTGCGGCCAAGTGAAGCAACGCCTGCCCACATTCATCTTTGCCACTGCGCTCCTCCTGATGGCAGTTTCGCTTGGCTGGCTGGTGATTGAGGCCACCCAGACTCCAGCAACGGCCAAAAACGACCCACCAGAACTCATCCGCAGGCCAAAAGCAGACACCAAGCCGGCACCGCCACCTGGACCGCTCGCGCAGGAACAAAGCACACCTCGGCCGCAGCCCCAGGTTCAACCCCTCAACGTCCCCGGCTCACTGCCAAACGAGGCGCTGCTCACCTTTCGCACACCGGAGGCTCTGGCCGCGTTTCGGGACCGTGCCGCGCTGCTCGGCCTCGAAGTCGTCGGCCACGACACCAAACTCCGCACCGCCCGCGTGCGTTTTCGCGACCCGGCGGGTCTTGAACGCGATCTGAACGAGCATGCGGACGATTACACCCACATCGGCCCGAATTACCTCGTTCGCATCCCCGGCCTGCCCGAACCAGCTCCGCAAACTGACACCGCCAATGCGGGAGGAGCGGAACCGTTTCGCAGCCAGGGTCTCGAAGCCATCGGCGCTGCGGGAAATCGTAGCGGCTGGGGCCAGTGTGTCACTGTCGCCGTCATCGACTCCGGCATTGCTGCCCATCCCTCGCTCAAAGATGTGCAGATCACCCACATCGACCTCGTGAACGATGGAAGCGCGATGAACGGCCACGGCACCGCCATGGCATCGCTCATTGCCGGAAACAACGAAAGCGTCAGTGGTGTCTCTCCTGCCGCCAAACTGCTCGATATCCGCGTCGCTGACACCAACGGGGACAGCAACACCGCCCTGCTCTCCAGCGCCATCGTCAAGGCCACCGACCTTGGTG
>CALDGV010000796.1 GCA_937941745.1 uncultured Prosthecobacter sp.
ACTTCCGGGGCGGCATGTCGCCGTTGTCGATGGTGTCCTTCACCTTCGTCCAGATCTCGAATTCCGTGGCCACGTCCGGGTCGCCAGCGAACTGCTTCAAATCCACATCACCCTTCATCTTGTCCGCGTTGTGGCACTCGTAGCACTTGGCGGCCAGCATGGGCTCAATGGCTTTCCACTCAGGCGGGCTGGCGTGGGCAGAAACAGCGGCAACTGCGAGGCTGAAGGAGATGGTTTTGCGGGGGGACAAAAGCATTTTTGGCAAATTTGGGGGGATTTAGATACGCATAGGCATCGGCAACTTTCATGCCGGATTTGTGCTCGACTGCGTCTGGTGTGCCATCGGGAAGCCCTGGCTGGGCAGAATCTTTCCTTGGCAGGGCTCCCGGTCTATGGCTCAGGAGTCGCCATGGCACTCAAGGCGATCATTCACAAGGCGGGCGTCAATGTCTCCGACCTGGACAACAACCTCTACAGCGACCACGCGCTGACGGTGGCGAGGCATCCCTCCGAAACAGAGGAGCGGATGATGGTTCGGATTCTGGCCTATGCCCTGAATGCTCCAGCTGACAACGACCGTGGCAGCCTCGAATTTGGCAAGGACATGTGGGAACCTGATGAGCCGGCCCTGGTTCAGAAGGACCTCACTGGCCTCACGGTGCACGAGATCGAACTGGGCCAGCCGGAGGAAAAGCGCCTCGTGCGTGCCTGTGGTCGGTCCAAAAAGGTCACCGTGTATGCCTACAGCAGCACCGCTGCGGCCTGGTGGACCTCGGTGGCGGACAAGCTGAGCCGCGTGCGCAACCTGACAGTCTGGCAACTGCCTACGGAACAGGTGCAGGCTTTGGGCCGCCTGGCGGACAAGTCCATGGACCTGCAACTTACTCTTCAGGACGGCTCCTGGTGGGTTGGTGCCGGGGACAAGTCTGTCGAGATCACGCCGGTGTGCCTTTTTGGGGGGGCTTGAGCCAGCTTTCCGCCTCGACAAGGCTTGCCGTGACGCTCAGCATCCGCGCCGCTTTTTGATGAAACCGATGCGCAGCTATCTCTCACCATGGATCTGGGCCGTGTATGCGGTCCTGCTGGCGATCTCCATCCCGTGGTATTGGCCGCAGGAGGTCGGCACGATCGTGCTTGGCATGCCGCTGTGGGCGGCAGTGTCGGTCTTGGGCTCGGCGACCATCTCGGTCTTCACGGCATGGCTGTTCATCAAACGCTGGCCGGAGGAGGATGACGATCAGGCATGAATGCGATCCCTTTCGGCACCGGCGGGCTCGTTTTCATCGGTCTCTACCTGCTCTCACTCGTGTGGATCGGCTGGCTGGGCCGCCAAGCCCGCGAGGAGAACTCAATGCGCGATCATTTCCTCGGCGGAAAGGGCGTGGGCTTCTTTGTGCTGCTGCTGACGCTCTACGCCACGCAATACAGCGGGAACACCATCCTCGGCTTCTCTGGCAAGGCCTACCGCAGCGGCTTTTCCTGGCTCGCGAGCGTGCATTTCATGACGGCGATCGTGGTGACCTACCTGATCCTCGCGCCGAAGCTCTTCACGCTGGCGAAAAAGCATGTCTTCATCACGCCGACGGATTTTCTGGCGCATCGCTTCCAGCATCGCGGGCTGAATCTGCTTGCTACGCTGATCATGGTGGCCGCGCTGCTGAATTTTTACCTCGCGCAGCTCACCGCGATGGGTCGCGCGGTGGAGGGACTCACGACGCTGCCGCCGGATGTGGCCTTTGCCTGGGGCGTGGCGGTGCTGGCGGCGATCATGCTGCTATATGAGACACTCGGCGGCTTTCGCGCGGTGGCGTGGACGGACATGATCCAGGGCGGCATCCTTGCCGTGGGCTTCTTCGTGCTGCTGGGGCTCATTTTCGTCGAATACGGATCGCTGGAGGCCACGACGCGCAAACTGGCCGAAATGGCTCCCGCGAAGGTGCTGCCGCCCAAGGCGGCGGAGGCAAGGAGCTGGCTCAGTTACATTCTTTTGCTCGGTGTGGGTGCTGCGCTGTATCCGCAGGCCATTCAGCGGATTTATGCGGCTCGTTCGGCCAAGGCCCTGCGCCGCAGCATGGCTGTGATGGCCTTCATGCCGCTCACCACCGCGCTCATTGCCGTGTTGGCAGGTGTCACGGCGGCGGCACATCTCGCGGGTCAGCTCGAAGGCGTGAGCACGGATGGCGTCATTGGCGTGATGATGCGGCAGGTGCAGGAGCAGAGTGCCTTTGGCTATGGTCTGGTGGTGCTCATTTTTGCCGCCGTGCTTGGGGCCATCATGTCCACCGCCGATTCCTGCCTGCTCTCGCTCTCCAGCATGGTCACGAAGGATCTGTATGCCGGTTTCATGAAGCCGCAGGCCAGCCAGGAAAAGCTCACGAGCCTCGGCAAATGGATCTCGACCTTCATCGTCGTCGTGCTGGCGTCCTTCGCCATCTACATGAACAACTCCGGCGTGAAGTTCACCCTCATCGAACTGCTGGAAATGAAGTTCGACATGCTGCTGCAGATCGCCCCGGCCTTCCTCATCGGCATCCATTGGAAGGGCATGAAGGCCGGGCCCGTCTTCGCCGGCATGCTCATCGGGCTGCTCTTCGCGCTGTCCTTCTTCTGGGTGGATGAGAAAAGCGGCAGCTTCATGGCCACGCTGAAGACCAGCGGCTTCCACCCTGGTATCTGGGCACTAGGGCTGAACACATTGATCGCCGTGAGCGGGTCACTGCTCCTGCGGAAAGCCTGAACGTGGGGAAGTTTCGGTCTCCAGGTATTCCAGTGCCTTGGAGAAGCTGGCCTGCTGCAGGAAGTGGCTCAACCGACCGGGAAGAATGGGTTTCAGGCGCTGATGCTCGGCAGTGATCAGCTCGGAGATCTGCTGAAGCGCGGCAAGGTGGCCGCCGGGATCCACATCACGGAATTCATGGTCCGCAATGAGGGCGATCCGCCTTTTTAGAAGAGCCTGGAGGGTGCCAAATTCGGGGTTCATCAGGATTTGCATACGTCCGCCGGGTCTCGGCGACAACTCGACAATTCGTTTGCAGGCAGGCCAGCCCCGCGAATCGTACGCAGCACAGCCCTCGACATGCCTGAGTGGCGGAATTGGTAGACGCGCCAGACTTAGGATCTGGTTTGGAAACAAGTGCAGGTTCGAGTCCTGTCTCAGGCACCACTGTTCAAGTTGGCTGCGCCTCGACCGCCACATGCCTGAATCTTCTCTTCTTCGCACCCAGGGAGCCACCTTTGTCCGCGGTGGACGCTCCATCCTCAAAGGCATCGACTGGGAAGTGAAGCGCGGCCAGCATTGGTGCGTGCTGGGGCCCAACGGCTGCGGCAAGACTTCCCTGATCAACCTCATTACCGGCTACGAGCCCTCCACTGATGGAGTGATCCAGATCGGCGATGATGAATTTGGCAACAGTGACTGGCGGGAGGTGCGCAAGCGCGTCGGACTGGTGACGAACACGCTGACCACCTACATCGAGCCGGGCGAACCGGTGATGCACGTGGTGGCCAGCGGCCGGGATGCCAAGCTCAACCTCTGGCAGCCTCCGTCCGCCACGCTCAAGAAGCAGGCGGCGGGCCTCATCGAGGCGGCGGGCTGCGCCCATCTGAAGAAATCCCTCTGGGCCACCCTTTCGCAGGGAGAAAAGCAGAAGATCCTGATCTGCCGGGCGCTGATGGCACGGTTTGAGGTGCTGATCCTGGATGAACCCTGTGCCGGGCTCGACCCCGTGGCGCGGGAGCAGTTCCTCGGCTGGATGAGCGAAATCAGCACCTGGCCGGAGGCTCCCTCGCTGGTCATGGTGACCCATCATGTGGAGGAAATCCTGCCCTGCATCAGCCATGTGTTTCTGCTCAAGGACGGCCAGGTGCTGAACCAGGGGGAAAAGGGTCGGGTGCTGACCAGCCAGGCGCTGACCATGCTTTATGGTGCGCCGGTGAAGCTTTCCCAGAAGGCCGGGCGCTATGCCCTTGAGGTCCGGTCGTCGTGATCTTCTGCCACGCTCAGGAGCCGGTGCGAACCTCCACGGCCATGTGGGCGAGGCGGTCATACAGCCTTCGTTTTGCCAGCAGAGGCCACCAGCGGTAGAGGTAGATCTCCAGCGGCCGCCACATCGCCACCCAGCCCAGGATGGTCAGGCCTTCGCGGACCACAGTCCGTCCGGTGGAATCACCCTGGAAAATCAGCAGGGCGGCGAAATCGCAGGCCACCATGAAGCTCAACCCGATGAGCAGTGCTACGCGGCCCTCCTTCATGAGCTGGCGGAATTCACGCCAGAGCAGGTCTGCACGATAGGCAAAGTAGTGCTGCACGGATTCCTGGACGAGCTCTGCCGAGCCGCCGCCTTCTGCGGGAGCCTTCGAGAGGTGGATGACCAAGTGCAGGTCGTCATCGCGAGGGTGCTCCTGGGCCCAGCTGACGATAAACTCCTCTGCGTCGTGATCGAGATCCCTTTCATGGAAGGGAGAGGGGTCCATCGAATTGAAAAGCTGCGCCAGTTCGGTGAGCTTCAGCTCGATCAGGGCGGGCATGGCAGGCTGAATTCGGTCAGTTGAAAAAAGGGGCAGCCGGAAATGCTTTCCTGGCTGCCCCTGGAAGGTCGGCGGATGCCGGTCAGGACTTGGCGGCTTCGTAGCCCTTGCTCACCTCGGCCCAGTTCACCACATTCCACCAGGCGGTGATGTAGTCGGGCCGCTTGTTCTGATACTTCAGGTAGTAGGCGTGCTCCCAGACATCCAGGCCGAGAATGGGCGTGCCAAGGTTTTCTGCCTCAATAATTCCCTTCATGAGCGGGTTGTCCTGGTTTGGAGTGGAGGTGACCTTGAGCTTGCCGTCAGCCGTGACGATGAGCCAGGCCCAGCCGGAGCCGAAACGCTTCGTTCCTGCCTCGGCGAAGAGCTTCTTGAAGTCCTCGATGCTGCCAAAGGTGCTCTGGATGGCTTCGCCAAGCTTGCCTTCGGGGCCTTTGGGGCCGCTGCCAGCAGGAGCCATCCATTTCCAGAACCAGGAGTGGTTCACATGGCCGCCACCGTTGTTGCGGATCAGCATGCGCTGTGCCTCCGGCACGGCGCTGAGATCGCTGATGAGGCTGACTGCGTTGTCCGCCTTCAGGCTGGCCGCCGTGAGGGCATCGCCGAGGTTCTTGATGTAGGCGGCATGGTGCTTGCCGTGGTGGATGCCCATTGTCATGGCATCGATGTGCGGCTCGAGCGCCTCGGGTGCATAGGGCAGCGGAGCCTGCTCCATGCCGATGGCGGCCAGGGCGGCCTGACCTGGGGTGCTGATGAGGGTGGCGGCGGCAGCAGTGCCGGCGGTGGTGAGGAAGGTGCGGCGGTTCATGGTGAGGTGGTGCGAGGATTACGTTGCAGGAACGGCCATGTCACTCCTGAATTGCAGCCTTCATGTCCTTGTTTGTTCCTCCCGATTACTTCCGCGAGCTGCGCCGCGAGGAGATTTTCCCAGATCCGAGCCGCCCTCTGGAGGTGGAGCTGGGCTGTGGCGACGGCACTTTCTTCCTGGGCATGGCGCAGCATCATCCTGAACGCGATTTTCTCGGGCTTGAGCGCATGCTGGGCCGGGTGGAGAAGACTTTGAAGAAGATCACCCAGGCAGGGCTGACGAACGCCAAGGTCCTGCGGCTGGAAAGCAGCTACAGCACGGGCTGGCTGCTGCCGACGGCTGGCGTTTCGAGGCTGCACCTGCTCTGTCCGGACCCCTGGCCCAAAAAGAAGCATGCTGACCGGCGGCTCGTGAACCAGCAGGAATTTCTCAGCGGGCTGGCTCGCATCCTGGTGCCGGGCACAGGGGAGTTCCTGCTCAAGACAGACGATCGTGTTTATTATGAGGATGCCCTGGCCAGCCTGGGTGCCCGGCCTGAATTCGAGCCGCTCGAATGGCCTGAAGACGCCTTTTTTTATCCGACGACGGACTACGAGGCCCACTGGCGTGCCATGGGCCGCGACATTCATCGCGCCCGCTGGCGCCGGCTCTAGATCAGCGTGTTCATCAGGCTTGTGTCGGAGGCTGGCGTAGCCGCCGGCGTGGGATTGAGCAGGTCTTCAATGAGGAGCTGGCTGTCCTCCAGGAAGGTCAGGCCGGTGCGACGCAGGAAGTCAGCCTCCTCTGCGCGGGCATGCAGGATGATGAGCACGCATTCCCCGCGGAAGATCACGAGCGCG
>CALDGV010000797.1 GCA_937941745.1 uncultured Prosthecobacter sp.
TCGCTGCGCGTGGCCGGAAAGGCCTCACCGGTGGCGGCATGGCCGTGACGGGTCATCGTGCCAGCCGCCGGGTCCAACTGGTAAATCAACACCTTGTCCAGGCCAAGGTCACAGGCGAAGCCATAACGGTTGTCTGGGCTGCGGTTGAAGCTATGGGCGTGAGGCCCCTTCTGGCGCTTCGGGTCCACACTGGCCCCCTCATGCTGCACGAAGGTCTTGGCCTCGCTGAGCGCCCCATTGTCAGCAATCGCGTAGCTGGCCACGCTGCCGCCACCGTAGTTGGCGATCATCGCCATGCGCCCCGTGGCATCCGTGGAGATGTGGCAGGGTCCAGCGCCCACGGAGGAAACCTGGTTGATCAACGTCAGCCTGCCGTCCGGCTGAGAAATGCGAAACGCGCTCACGGCCCCACCCTTCTGCCCGGGGGTTCCCATCTCCCCGACGGCGTAGAGGTATTTTTTGGAGGGATGAATGGCCAGAAAGCTTGGGCTGCCGGTCTCGACCGCCAGTTCCGGGGCCGAGAGTTCTCCCGTGGCTGAATTGAACTTCGAAACATGGATGCCCTTGCTGCCCGACTTGGCATTCGTGTAGCAGCCGAAATAGACATGGTAGGAATCCCCAGCCAGGGCGGGAAGCGTGGCAAAAGCGAGAAGGAGAGAAGCGATGCGGATCATGATAAGGCGTGAAAGCTGACAGAATACGCCATCGCACGTCAACCCCTCGCGCCGCGAATGCGCCACAACCGCAAAAAAGCCTTCACCGAACTTTCGAAAGCTTACCTCGAAAGAAAAGAAGCCCGGAGATGAAAGGCTTGAGCCCATGCATTTGGCACTTGAGCAGCCAGCCAGCAGCGCTGGATCTACTTCACGGTTTGCCGAGAACCTGGGTGATCACGTCGTAGGCCTCCAAGCGTTCGCGGTCGGGGAAGTCATGGTCGCTGTCAGGATGACGGATGGTGAGATTGCCAGGAGCACCTAGGAGCTGGAAGACAGGCTGGGCGGCGGCAGCGATGCGGTCCACGCTGTCCCACTTAAAATTGGCATCCCTCAAAGGAGCATTCACAAAGACCCGACGAGGGGCGAGGGCAGCGATGAGTTCGTAGTAGTCGAAGGGCACGTCCTGCGGGCGGCCCAGGTAATCCCCCATTTTCAGCATGTAGCGCTCCTGGACCCAGCCTTTGATGTTGCCGCCATAGTAGTCGAGCACGGAGTCGAACCCACAACTGGAAACGATGGCCTTGAGGCGGGTGTCGAAGATGCCGGTGAAGATGCTGTTGTGGCCGCCGAGGGAATGGCCGATGGCGGCAAAACCGGCCTCTTTTTTGACTTCGGGGAGGGTTTCGAGGAGGTCGAGGCCGCGCATGTTGTCCCAGATGGCCTTCATGGTGCCGCTGGTGAAGCCGAGGGCCTTGAGGTCAGGCTGATACTGGGCCAGCAGCGGGTAGCTCGGAGCCAGAGTGACGTAGCCGCGCTCGGCCAGCTCGGCGGCATACTGCCGGTGCGGCTTGCCACCGAGGCCGACGACGACCTTGTGGCCGATCTTGTTTTCCGTGGGATGCAGGCAGAGAACGGCAGGCACAGGCTTTCCGGCGAGGGCCGCTTTGGGCAGACAAAGGTAGGCAGGCACACGACCGCCCGGGCTGGACTGGTAGCTGATGAGACGGCGGATGTAGCTGCCGCAGTCAGCCTCCTCCTCAATCCTGACCTCCAGAGCGCAGCGCATGGCTGCACCAGGAAGGGCTCCGGCGACGCTCTGAAAGGCTTCAAGAGCCTGCTGACGGCGTTTCTCCCAGTCTTCAGGCCGGGAGGCTCTCTGAATCTGGCCGCTGGCATCACGGAACTGTAGGAGGTCAGTACGGCTCAGATCACGCAGGGGCGGGATGTCAGCAGCGGAGAGGATCAACGGCAGGCTGGCGAAGGCAGTGAGCAGAGAGCGCATGAAGCCATTACGGAAAGCGGCGCGGTCTCTGGCGGAAAAAGCTGCTTGTAGGGTCGCAGCGGGCGTGATTGAGAAGCAGCCCCTGCCCTGCCCCTCATGCGTGATTATTTGAAGCTCCACCTCGTCATCGCCGCCTGGAGCTTCACGGCCATCCTCGGCAAGCTGATCGAGATGCCGCCGGTGGAGATGCTGGTGTGGCGCACCGCACTGGCGACAGCGGGATTTGCGCTGGTGGCCCGCTGGCTGCAGCAGGACCTTCGACTCCCCAGGCAACAGCAGATGAACCTGCTGCTGCTCGGCGGGCTGCTGGGCATGCACTGGATCCTGTTTTTCATCTCGGCGCGGCTGGCCACAGCCTCAGTGAGCCTGGCAGCGATGCCCACGGCCATGCTCTGGTGCTCGCTGATCGAGCCCTGGGTGAACGGCACCCGGCGCTGGCGCCCTCTGGAGCTGGTCGTCGGCCTGGTGATCCTGGGCGCGGTGTGGCTGATCTACGAAGTGGAGTTCCGCTACTGGCTGGGCTTCACGGTGGGGCTGGTGGCGGCACTGTTTGCGGCGCTGTTTGCAGTGATCAACAAGCAGCTCGTGACGAGGACCCACTATGCGGTGATGGGCACGTTTCAGATGGCCGGATCCTGCGTGGTATCGCTGCTGGGCTGGCTGCTGCTGGAGGGAGGTCAGGTGACACTGCCGGGCTGGCTGGATGTGCTCTGGCTGCTGCTCTTCGCCTCGGTGTGCACGGTATGGGCCTATGCCGGCTACATGGAGGTGCTGCGCCGACTCTCCATGTTCACGGTGAACGTGATCTACAATCTGGAGCCGATCTACGGCATCCTGCTGGCTGCCCTGGTCTTTGGGAGCTCGGAATTCATGAGCGCGGGCTTTTACATCGGCGCTGCCATCATCATTGGCAGCGTGCTCCTGGTGCCCTGGCTGGAGCGCTGGGTGGATGGCCGCAGGGCGGACTGAAGCATGATTCCCGCCACTTCGCGCTT
>CALDGV010000798.1 GCA_937941745.1 uncultured Prosthecobacter sp.
CCAACTACACCAGCGCCAACGTGCAGGACATCGCCATCAGCAAAGCGAACGTCACCGCGGCGGCATGGCATCACTTTGCCATCGTCCGCAGCGGCACCACCATGTCGCTGTATGTGGATGGCGTGCTCGCGGGCAGCGACAGCGCCTTCAGCCTCGACTTCACGAATGACACGCCGGTGAAGTGGGGCGGCTCCAACACCAGCACGGCGTTCGACCGCTGGCTGAATGGCTCCCTGGCGGATCTCGCAGTTTTCACGGCCCCCCTGAGCTCCGCCGAGGTGGTCCAGCTCACCACCTTGCCGGTGCAATGGTTCGGCGGCCAGAGCAGCAGCGCCACGATCAACGTCAACGTCTGGCATCCGCCCGTCGCCACCGGCAGCAGTGCCGCACTCGCCCGCGACAGCAGCATGGACATCGACCTGCGCACCTTGGCCAGCGATGCCGACACTCCGCCCGCAGACCTGCGCTACGTCGTCAGCGGCGGCACCAACGGCAGCGTCGCGTTGCTGGCCGATGGTTACACCGCGCGCTTCACCCCTGCTGCTGGTTATACCGGACCGGCCAGCTTCAGCTTCACCGTTCATGACACGCTGCCGGACGCACGCCTCTGGCTGAACTGGGACCACCTCGCTGCGGACCGAACCTCGAATGACCGCGATGGCAGCTTCAACACCCAGGGCACCGGTGCCAGCGGCAGTGCCGCCCTCGCCCCGGCCGCCCTGGCTCCGCAGATCACGCAAAGCATGGTGTTGACCGAAAACGGCACCGCCGGGGCCTCGCGGGTGGAGCGCAGCATCAGCGCCCTTGATCCGTTGAACGCCAACTGGACCTTCAGCGGCTGGTTCCGCCGCAACAGCACCACGAACATCGACAGCATCCTGCAGATCGGCGAATCCGGCGGCTGGGGCAGCAACGCGCTGTCCCTCGTCTGCCCGGCCAGCACCACCATCGAGCTGCGCAACTATGCCGGACCCGCCAACGACCTCCTCATCACCCAGACGGGCGTCGCCGCCGGTGCGTGGCATCACTTTGCCATCGTGCGCGAGGGCACGACGATCCGCCTCTACCTCAACGGCAGCCTCGTCGGGGCGGACAGTGATTTCACGCTCACCCTCGACCCCGCCAAGCCGCTCAAGCTCGGCGGCGTGGGCCCTGCCACCGCCAACACGGTGCTCGACCGCTTCCTCAACGGCCACCTCGCCGACATCGCCGTCTGGAATGCTGCGCTCAGCTCTGCCGAGGTCGTGAAGCTCTCGCAGCATCCTGCCAGCCACCTCCTCTCGCAGACGGCCAGCGCCAATGTCAGCCTCACCGTCCACACCCCGACCGACCTGTGGCGGCAGGTGCAGTTCGGCACCACGAGCACCACCGGCATCTACGCCGACACCGCCGACAAGGACAACGACGGTCTCCTCAACCTCCTCGAATACGCCTGCGCCACCAATCCCAACGCGCATCAAGCCGTGCCCTGGTCGGCCTCAAAGGCAGGCAGCAGCGTGGAGTTCGTTTACACCAGGAACAAGGCCGCCACGGATGTGACCTACACCGTCGAGTGGAACGACACCCTGACCGGAACCTGGAGCACCAGCGGCGTCACCAGCGAGATCTTGAGCGACAACGGCACCACCCAGCAGATCAAGGCCACCCTGCCCGCCGGAGCCAGCGGACGACGCTTTGTGCGTCTCCGCGTGGTGAAATGACCCTCGTGGGTCAGGGCAAAGGCCGCAGGGGCACCGGCTAATCACGGAGGTGGCACCTCAAACAACGTCAGCGTCCGCGCCATGACGTCCTGCACGAAGCTGATCGGCACTTTGCAGATCGGTTGCCACTTGCGCTCGTTCCAGTCTTGGGAGCGGATGTGATCGCAGAGAACGACACCGCTGACAGGAAGGCCGGAAGGGACGGCGAGTTCGAAGGGGTAGCCTTTGATCTTGCTGGTGATGGGGCAGAAGACGGCGAGGCCGGTCTTCTCATTGTAGCGGGTGTGACTGACAACGATGGCGGGGCGGCGTCCGGCCTGCTCGCGGCCAGCCTGAGGATCGAACACGAGCCAGCCGATGGTGCCCAGCTCCGGCACGGGAGGGC
>CALDGV010000799.1 GCA_937941745.1 uncultured Prosthecobacter sp.
ATGTTCTCCCTCCTTTCCGCCCCCTCGCTCCTGGGCCGACTCCGCCCGCTGCTGCGCCATAGCTGGCTGCTTCTGACCATCACGGCCTCCGCTGCCCCGATGCACGTGGACCTGCCGACGGTGATGAAGCTCGCCGGAGCCAACAACGACGAGATCCAGCTCGCCAAGGCGAGGCACACGGAGACGCTGGCGGAGTCCAAGCTGGCCTGGCAGCGCTTCTGGCCGAGCCTGACCCTGGGCGCGGGCTACCGCCGTGCCGATGGCAACGTGCAGGACATCGCGGGAGCGGTCTTTGATGTGAGCAAGCAGCAGTACACGCTGGGCCCGAACCTGATGATCGACTGGTCGCCCGGAGACATGTACTACTCCGCGCTGGCCGCGAAGCAGAAGGCCCTGGCCGCCGAACAGCTGGCTGAGAAGGCGCGGCGCGACATCGTGACGCAGGCGACCGGGCGCTACTACCATCTGCTGGCCGCCGAAGCCTCGCTGGCGATCATTGAGGACGATTTGAGGCTGACGCAGGACTACGAGAAGCAGATCAGCGGCGCCGTGGATGCGGGCACGGCCTTCCGGGCGGACCTGCTGCGCGTGAAGACGCAGGTGAGCCGGGAGAAGCTGAGCATCCGCCAGCATCAGGAGAAGCGCGACCTGGCCGCCGCCGCGCTGGCGGAGATCCTGAGGCTCCCCGCTGAGACCGAATTGCGCCCCGCCAAGGCCGACCTAGTGCCGGTGCGCCTGCTGGACCGCAAGACAGGTGTGGCCTCGCTCATTTCCCAGGCTACGCAGCACCGCCCCGAGATGAAGGCGGCCAGCGCCGTCAACACAGCGGCGGCCTGGGAGCGCGAACGCGCCCGCGTGGCCCCGATGATTCCGAGCGTGCAGGCAGGCTATGGCTTTGGCGGCCTGGGCGGCGGCTTCAACGGGGACATGGGCAACTTTGACGACACCCAGAATGTCTTCATCGGCTTCGGCTGGAAAATCGGCCCTGGCGGGCTCTTTGACACGCAGCGCAAGGTCATCGCCAACGCCCAGGAGGAGGCTGCGAACCTCCAGTCCGCACAGGTGAAGGCCGCCATAGGCCGCGAGGTGGTGGAGGCCGCCGCGAAGGCGCAGAGCGCGCACGACCAGATCGCCATCAACGATGAGGCCGTGGACGCCGCGCAGGAGATGGTGAAGCTGGCCAAGGAGCGTCAGGCGAGCCAGCTCGGCGTGGTGCTGGAATATCTGCTGGCCCGCGAGGAACTGACCCGCGCCCGCCAGAGCCGCGTGCAGGCCGTGGCCAGCTTCAACCAGGCGCAGCACGAGCTGAAGCGGGCGGTGGGCAAGTGAGGCCCGCCCGGCCCTGGTGACGAGAGCCCGAGGGGCCACCTTGGGCGTTGACCACGCAGCGCGGACAGACGACAAAGAGCGCCTTCTTTCAGGCCGACCGACCATGCTTTTCTTCACCCCCCGCTACCTGAAGCACGCCAAGCTCCTGCACAAGGGCGTGACCCGCTTCTTGAACTACAAGCGCGACCTGCTTCCGGCGGACAAGCTGGACCAGATCCAGACGCTGCGCACCAGCCTGGAGGATGCGATGAAGGCCCGCGACCGCGAGCGCCTGAAGATGCTGAACGAGGAGATCAACCGCGTGTGCGAAAAGGCCCTGCCGGAAGCCGCGCCAAGCGAGATCGCCGAGAACGTCGAGGTCATCTTTGTGGCCATCGTGATCGCGCTCGGCATCCGGGCCTACATCGCGCAGCCTTTCCAGATTCCGACCGGCTCCATGCAGCCCACGCTGAACGGCATCACGGCCGAGGCGACGGCTGAAGATCCCCGCCCAGGCCCCATCGGCTGGGTGGCCTCGCTTTTCTCCAGCACGCGGCACATCAACGTCGTCTCGGACCACACGGGCTACCTGGATGACCAGCAGCCGATCACGGAGCACCGCTTCCTGATCTTCATGCCTTACTGCAAGCTGCACTTCCGCGACGGGCACACGATCAAGATCAATGCGCCGCAGCGCCAGCTTCTGGACGAGCTGCAGCTCGTGAAGCACATCCACAGCCAGCCGGTGGAGACCACGAACGACACGCCGGACCGCCGGATGGTCTATGGCCTGCGCGGTGGCGAACACATCCAGGAAGGCCAGCTCCTGGCGCGCGGCACCGTGCGCAATGGCGACCACGTGCTGGTGGACAAGTTCAGCTACCATTTCCGCACCCCCACCCGTGGCGAGGTCTTTGTGTTCACCACGAAGCACATCAACCGCATCAACGTGCCCGCCGAACAGGGATCCCAGCACTACATCAAGCGTCTGGCCGGCGTGCCCGGTGACCTCCTGGATGTGCAGTCGCCCAAGCTCTTCATCAACGGCAAGGAGGCCGGGGAGCTGGGCTTCCAGAAGGTGATGCAGGGCACCCGCGACAAGCCGGTGAACGGCTACCGCGGCTACGGCTTTGCGGAGAGCGTGGGCGGGATCATCAACAAGATCCACCTGCGCCCCGAAGACTACTTTGCGATGGGTGACAACAGCTACAACAGCAGCGACTCCCGCGTCTGGGGGCCGGTGCCTGAACGCAACCTCGTGGGCCCGGCGCTTTTCTGCTACTGGCCCATCACCTCCCACTGGGGTCTGATCCGCTGAGGCGGGCCTTCGAGCCCGTTCCAAAGGCCGTCCAGTTCAATTCCGAGGTGGACAGCCGCCTTCCAGCCACGCAAAGGTGGTTCCCTTTCACGATCCCACCTCACCCACTCTCCTTCCCGACGCCCTATGGACCCCGAAATGACGATGCTCGAATGCGAAGAAGCCATGACCAAGGCGGTGGAATACGCCATTCATGAGTTTGCCGCCGTGCGCACGGGCAAGGCCTCCCCGACGCTGGTCGAAGGCCTGGATGTCCATGTGCACAGCTACGGCGCCCACATGAAGCTGAAGCAGCTGGCGATGATCACCACGCCCGATGCCCGCCTGATCCGCATTGAGCCTTTCGACTCCTCCACCCTGCATGACATTGACCGCGCCATCCGTGAGTCCCGCCTCGGCCTGAACGGCTCGATTGAAGGCAAGGTGATCCGCCTGCCCATCCCGGTGCTTTCCCAGGAACGCCGCGAGCAGATGGTGAAGCTCGTGAAGCAGATGGGCGAGGAGGCCAAAGTGCGCGTGCGCTCCGCCCGCCGCGATGCGCTTGAAGCCCTGAAAAAGGGCGAGAAGGACAGCCACATCACCGAAGACGACCTCCACCGCCTCGAAAAGGAGGTCCAGAACCTCACGGACAAGAAGATCGCCGAGATCGACCAGCACGTGGTGAGCAAGGAAAAGGAAATCCTCACTGTGTGACCCATGTTTGCCCCGGCGGACTACCTCGACCTGGCGCACACCCAGCACGGCATCCTTTTCCCCTCCGATGAACCGGTCTGGACGGCGCTGACACGCCTCGAATCCTACCTGGCCTTCCGGCTTCAGCGCGACATCCGCACCCAGGTGCCTCAGGGGGTCTTTGTTTCCGAGGATGTCTTCATCGACGAAGGAACCACGATCGAGCCCGGAGCCGTGATCAAGGGTCCGGCCTGGATCGGCAAGAACTGCCAGATCCGCACGGGCTGCTACATCCGCGAGAACGTGATCGTGGGAAACAACTGCGTGCTCGGCAATTCGTGCGAATTCAAGAACTGCATCCTCTTCGACAACTGTGAAGTGCCTCACTTCAACTATGTCGGAGACTCCATCCTGGGCTACAAGGCGCACCTGGGTGCTGGCGTGGTGCTTTCCAATGTCCGCCTGGACCGCGGTGAAGTGCTCGTGGATGACGGCAAGCGCAGCCACCCCACGGGCCTGCGGAAATTCGGTGCCGTGATCGGCGACCAGACTGAGGTTGGCTGCAACAGCGTGATCAATCCGGGCAGCCTGCTCGGCCCGCGCAGCGTGGTGTATCCGCTGACCAGCTTTGGCGGCGTGCTGCCGGCCCACACCATCCTCAAGACAAGGCAGACTCAGACCGTGGTGGCACGCCGGATGTAGGTCGGCGCAGCTTCAACGGCTCATTTCACCGTCAGCCAGACCTGGGTCGTGTCATCCAGCAGAGCAGAACCGCGCTTGTTTTCGCCGCGAAGGCCCGCCGCTGCCGACTTGGCCACAAAAGGCTCGCTCTTGGTCCAGACCTCCACACGAATGGCCTGACCACCAACACTAGCATTGCTGGCGGCCTGCAGCTTCACCTCCACATCCCCGCCCTTCTCCGGCACAGCAGCTTCGGCAGCATGGACTCCTGGCGGCAGGTTGGCCACGCGGGCGATCAAGGGATCTTTGAAGCCGTTCTGCAGTTTCACATTCACCTTGAGGCTGGCGGTCTTGCCGGGAGTCAGCAGCACCGGCTTGGCATCCGCCAGCGTCAGGTCAAAGGAGGGCAGTGGAGCGCCAATATCGAGAACGTAGGACTTGTCCGCCCCGCCCTGGTGAAAAAGATCCTCCACCACGAGCACGTGCGAACCATCCACCGATGCAGTCCAGGTGACATTCGGATCGGGCCGCTGCTCGCTTTCGTCATCGGCGCTGGAGATGAGCTTGCCGTCTGGACCTTCGACCTTCAGCAGGGCATCCAAAGGAATGCCGATGCGCTTGGCAAAAAGGCGGGCCTGCAGTTTCTCGCCCTTCTTCATCGGGATGGCGAATCGATCCACATCCGTTCGGTCAGCGATGCGACCTCCGACAGCACCGGCGGCCACAGGCGTGGCCTGTTCCTTGGTGTTGTTTGGTTCCTTTTCGAGGCTGGCCGGCTTCGTCGTGGCAAGGACTTGGATGGGGAACATGGCTCCGGGAGGTGTCACTAGGGCGAGATCACCTTCCCGGCGAAGATCTTTGACCTCAAAGGCATGCCTGAGCTTCTTGGGATCCAGGTTGTGCCCGACAAGTTCGACTTCGCTCTTGCCCGCAACAGCCACGGCCGCCGGATAAACCTGCGTGACCACCGACGAAGCACTGAGATGAAGGCGGTAGATCAAGGTCGCTCCGCCGGTGAAGCGCACATCCGCAGCCGGAGGATGGGCAAAGCCTGCCACCTGCACGAGATAGCGGCCCGCCTTGGGAGCCTTGAAAAGAAGCAGCGGATCGAGGTTCCTTGCATCACTCGCCGTGTGAAGGCGTGTGCCCTTCTCATCCAGGACATGCGCGAGCATGTCCACGGCCGAGCCGATGGAGTAGGCCTCCACGGCAGCTACCAGCGTCTGCCCTGCCTCCAGCTTCACCGCATAACCATCGACATCACCGCTCTTTTCGAGCCGCGCATTCACGCAGACGGGCAGCTTTTCAATGATCTGAGGTTTGGCGATTTCATCATTGGGCTCCACCTCGCTGCTTTCAGGCAGGGTGCCGATGCTGAACCAGCGTGGATCAGAGGCTCCATCAGCATTGAAGCAGTGGACCAAGTGAACGCCGGGAGGCGCATCC
>CALDGV010000800.1 GCA_937941745.1 uncultured Prosthecobacter sp.
GGTGAGGCATTCGACGTCCCACTCGCGGCTGTTCATCGTGAGCATCTTTTTCAGGCTCGGAATTTCGAGGCGGAAGCCTTCGTGCTTTTCCCAGGCTTCCACATCTTCCTTGAGCCCATTCTTGTGAGCTTCGGCCCGGAAAGTTCCGGCGTTGTAAGGCAGCATTTCGGTGTATTCAGCCGTGCCTTCAATCACCCATTTGGGCAGGAAGCCGAGGTAATCGTCCATCAATTGATGGGTGATTTCATGAACGAGGGTGCCGTTGCTGTAATCGCTATTTTTGGCATAGGTCTGCCCCCGTTTTTCGAGGCCAAGACTGGGGAAGGGAATCTTGAAAATCTTGTCACCGCTGCTGTACACGCCGCCTGACAGTTCAGGATAGCCTGCTGCGGTGTAATCCTCCCGGGTTTCATAGAGCTGGGCCAGGAAGCGCGCCCGCCCTTCTGGCGGACGGCAGACAATGCCCCAGGGCAGCGCATCCACAAGCGCACGAGTCGCTTCAAAGGTCCGCGCCACTTCCATCATGACGGTTCCGGCCAGTCTCGCCTGGGAGGTGAATTCGAAGGCTTCGGATTGATAGACAAACTTGCGCTCCTCAGGCTTTTCCAAAATGGAGGCGATCTCGATGGACTTGGTCGGCACGGAGACCTTGTCAGGCCAGGTGCGCTTTTCGATCGGAAGCCGTTCTTGCGCAGCTGCGTCGGAGCTGGGTGGGCCTGCTGCTGGATTCAGGCTTTGAAGATAGTTCCGGTCTTCTGAGCTCAGCCGCACCAGAGGGAAGGGGACGGTCTGGCCATTGGCCAGCTTGAGCAGCACACTGTCCCCCTTCATGCCTGCGAAATCGGCTTCGACTTTGCGTCCGGTGGAATCCGTCCAGGTGCGTGCAGTCGCCAGCTGATCAAAGCTAAGCGCGAGGCTGAGGCTCAACAGGGCACAGCGAGTGGGGGATTTTCGCATGATCCAGCTCGTTTATCACGGAGGTGTCGCTCTTGGCAAGCTGCACCCTCGGGTGGCATCCGGGAGAAACATTCCCAAAAAACAGCCCCAAGGTGGCAGGCACGCTTGGGGCTGGCAAAGACGATCAAAGTCGGGAGGTCATTTGCCTCCTGCGGCTTCCTGACGCAGCTGCTCCAGGCGGGAGAGAGGCTTGGGTGCTGCCGGGGCGGCTGGCTTGGCAGCCTCTTTAGGCTTGTTCGCAGCTACGACAGCGGCTGGAGCCACTTTGCGCGGGGCATCAATGCGAAGAATCGAACCGATGGCGATGCGATGAGCAGTGGTTCCGCCTTCGACAGGCACATCCACAAGTACAAAGAGGTTCCCCTGCTTGCCGACAGGAGATTTGTCTGTGGTGACCACCTTGAAGGAGACTTCCTTGGTGTCCTTGGTGATCTTGGCGGGTTCAATCTGAATGGTGTCAGGAACTCCGACCACGCGGGCGGTTGCCTCGCCGTTGAAGGGCTTCAGGTGTTCGATCTTGGCGACCATGATGGTCTCCTTGCCCTGCTCGACGGCAGTGAGCGGAATCGCGGGAGCTGCCAGATAAGCGCTGTCGGTGCGCACTTCACAGAAAGGGGAGGCGTTGTACACGCGGCCATTGCCTGCATCAGCCTCGCCCATGACCACGAATTTGTGGGTGGCAGCGGCCACGCCTGCGTTGGCATCCAGCTGGAACGTGCACTCATTCTGACCTTCAGGGATGGTCTGTTCACCCAGGCTGCTGATGCCCGGCGGCTTCCAGGACATGAAGACGCGGATCGGCTTGGTAAAGCCTTCCTTGCGCTTGGAGGTCACCTTGAGCTGCATCACGCCATTGGCGACCAGAGGCACAGTAGGTTTGGTGATTTCCAAGGCATAAGGAGCTTCCTCAACGACGGCCACAGGCAGCTTGTCCTCGAATTCCGTGTAGTAAACGACGTTGCCGGAGCGGACGATGTCGAACTCCTGGCGCATCTTGCCTTCGATTTTCTGAGCAGGGTCCACCGGCTTGAGGGTCACGGGCACGATCGCGCCACCGAGGGGGGCATCTGGAGCTGCTTCAAACACCAGGGGCATGCTGGGCATGTCCTTCGGAGCCAGTTCGGTCAGAAGTTTCACGCCCTGGGGAAGGTTCTGAGCCTCGAATTTGAAGTCGCCGCTCACCGCGCTGCGGCTGAAGTTCTGCAGCAGCACCATGCGTCCACCACGTGGGATGGCCATGAACTGACGATACTGGGAGTCGTTCACGGTGTAATGAGGCGATGCAAAGGTCAGCTGCGGCTGGCTTGCCACCAACTCCAGACGGTAGACAAAGTTTGGACCGCCGCGCTCCAGGTGATCGGTCACGCGGATGAAGTAATTGCCATCGGCTGGAATGTTCAGGGTCTGTTTGCTGTCCAGGCGGCGACGGCCACCACCGTCGTCGTTGCCGCCCAGGCTGCCGCCTTTTTCGTTGTACACGTTCACCACGGAGTCCAGCGGAGAGCCCAGGCTCTGAGCGTAGGCCTGCAGCACGACCTGCTGGCCTTTCTTGAAGGGGATCTTGAAGAAGTCGATGTCGCCTGGTTTTTCGATGATGCCATTCAGGGCGATGGGGGCTCCAACTGGAGACACCGTGGCCTTGGCCTGTTCATCGTTGGGCTCCGCCTCAAGGGCGTTGTCGAAATCCACGAGACGGAAGGGGTTGCCGGAAGGGGCGGATTCCTGGGTCTTGGAGAGCAGCATGAAGCCGGGGTCGATTTCAGCCGGGAGCTTGGCCTCTTCTTCAAAGCTGCCATCCTTCTCAATGAAGCGCACCTTGGTGGCAGTGCCGATCCTACCCCCGGCAGGATAAACCACATCCGGACGACGGAAGCTGCCGACATGCAGGCGGTAGTAATTGTTGCCTCCGCCGCGGTAGGAGGATTCGCGGATCATCACGTAGTAGTCACCATCGTATTCGGCGACGAAGGAGCAGTAGCCGTCCTGGCGATGCAGGATCGTGTCATCCGAGAAGGACTTCTCGAACCTGTCCTTGTCGATGATGGCAATGTAGGGGTCGAAGGTGGTGTAGCCGAGGCGGAGGCCGTCAGCTTCGACGGAGATGCGCTGGCCCTTCTTGGCCGTGATCTTGTAATAATCGACATCTTCACTCAGCACCACGCCTTCGATGGTCTGGTTGAATCCGATGGCCTGGGCGGCATCCATCTCGCTGTTGGGCTCCTTTTCCTCCACATTGGGGAAGGGGCCGACGAAGAACTGGCGCACATGGGAGATGCCGGACTTGGTGCGGATGCGCAGCAGGTGATTGCCGAGGGGAACATCCGGCGCCACGGAGATGGTGAGCTGGACCTTGTTGTTCTCGACCTTCTCAACGCTCTTCTGCGTGATTCCTGGGCTGAAGAACATCAGGCTTTCGAAGTCCGCCAGGCGGTTGCCAGTGACGGTGAGCTTCCATTCAGCACCGCGGGGACCGCCGTTGGGGATGGTGGCGGAAAATTCCGGGTATGCGGCATACGACAGCGTCGCGGCGGCAAACAGGGAGGAGATGAGGAGACGGGGGGACATGACGCATTTCCATACGAGCGGCCCTTGTGGAAAATTTCGTCTCTGTGAAAAACCTCGCTTTATGGTTCCCGCAGGACACGAAAGCCGACGCTGTCGATCCGGCAGTTGATGGGGTCAGGCCCCCGGTAGCTGGACCAGAGTCTCTCCGGGTTTCCCGTGCGCCAGGAGGCTCCGCGCAGCACTTTCAGCGTGTTCTGGGGCGGATCATACCAGTCCTCGCACCATTCCCAGACATTTCCGGCGAGATCATGAAGGCCACGGGCATCTGACGGGTAGGTTTTCACCGGAGCGGTGGCGGCATGACCGTCATCATAGTGCTTGAGCCACTCGGCCTGGTAGTCCTGGCCAAACTCGCTGCGGCCAAAGGCAAGGTCGCAGAAATTGCCGTCGCCCGGCTGAAGCTGCCGTCTTCCCCATGGATGCCAGCCTGGACGCTGCGGCCGATGCTTCGGTGCTATTCTAGCGGCGGTCTTCTGCTCTTGCAGGCCTGCCAGGAAGCTCCATTCGGCGTCTGTTGGCAGCCGGTAATGGCGCTGCTCCTTTCTGCCGAGCCATTGACAAAAAGCCTGCGCATCCTGCCAACTGATGTTCACGGCGGGGTGTTCGGGCGTCTGCGTGAAACCAGCCTCCGGCCACTCGCGACCTGTTTCACGGACAAACCGGGCATAATCCCGTACCCGGGTTTCATGCCGGCAGACCCAGGGCTGCAATCCTGGCACGCGCACAAACTCCATGCCCAGGGTGT